>DATMTF010000023.1:0-1759 GCA_035565015.1 Asticcacaulis sp.
GACAACCTTTAACCGGTCGCGCGCATGGGCCAACTTCGTAAGAGCGCGGGTACTTAGGGGAAGGGCGCAGAATTGTCAACGGCTGACGGGCGCTTTGTCGCGAATTATCAGGCCCTGATGGTCGATAACGGCGAAGTGAGCCGCCGATGCGACGGCGCAGACTTGGAAACTGTCATGCTTTCGGTTTAGACTCAAGGGATTGCAAGTCCGGGAGCCTCCATGCGCGCGCGCTATCTTATTCTGTGCCTTCTGCTGACCGCCTGCGCGACCTCGACGCCGCAACCGGCCCTGCCGCCCGCGCCGTCGCCGCCCGCAAAGCCCGCCGCTCCTGAGACCGCTCCGGAAGCCGCCCCGCCTGCGCCCGCGCAACCGATAGAGCCGGAGGCGATGAGCTTCGATCAGTGGCGCCAGGGCTTTATCGCCAAGGCGGCGTCCAGGGGCTTCGATCCTCTGTTTGTCGCCAATGTCCTGTCGGGCGTGCAGCCTCTCGCCAGCGTCACCGCCGCCGATTCGATGCAGCCGGAATTCTCCAAGCCGCTTTCGACCTATATCCGCAATACGGTGACGGATGCGCGCGCCGCCGCCGCGCGCGCCAAGCTGGCCGCCGACCCTGACGCGCCGGGCATCGTGCAGACCTATGGCGTGCCGTCGGAAATTCTGGGCGGCATCTGGACAATGGAGAGCGATCTCGGTCGCGTGCAGGGCAGCACCGACGTGGTGACGGCGCTGGCGACCCTGGCCTGGGAGGGCCGCCGTCGCGACCTGTTCGAGGGCGAACTGCTGGCCGCGCTCACCATCCTGCAAAAGGGCGACATTTCCCGCGACACGCTTAAGGGTTCGTGGGCGGGCGCCATGGGCCAGACCCAGTTCGAGCCGTCCAGCTATCTGTCGCTCGGCGTCGACGGCGATCATGATGGCAAGATCGACATCTGGAACTCCGATTCCGACGCCCTGGCCTCTGCGGCGAACCTGCTGGCCAAGGCGGGCTGGAAGCCGGGCGAGGAGTGGGCGGTCGAGGTCATCCTGCCGACCGGCTTTGACGATTATCTGTCCGAGACGCAGAAGATGACGCCGACCCAGTGGGCGGCGCTGGGCGTCAAGCGCGCCGACGGCGGCTACTGGAAGCCGGGCGAGGCGGACGAACCGGCGACGCTGCTGCTGCCTTCAGGCGCCAAAGGGCCGGCTTTTCTGGCCCTGCCGAACCATTATGTGATCCGCAAGTACAACAACTCCACCGCCTATGCGCTCGCGGTCGGACTGATCGCCGACGGCATTGCGGGCAAGCCGCCCCTGGTCACGCCGTGGCCGGTCGAGCCGCCGCTCAGCCTCGATCAGCGCAAGAAGACGCAGATGGCGCTCAAGACGGCGGGCTACGATCCCGGCCCGATCGACGGCGTGATCGGCGCTGGCACCCGTCAGGCGATCCGCGACTGGCAAAGGGCGAATCACCTCGCCGCCGACGGCTATCTGAGCGCCGATCTGGCCGACCGTTTCGTGGCCATGGTCAATGCGACCGCCCCGGCGGCCCAGCCCGTGACCGCGTCTCAGCCCGTGACGGCGTCTCAGCCCGCCTCATGACGGTAAAAAAATGCGGTTAACGCCGCTGCGCTGAAACCGGGCCTTAATGATTAACGGCGATAATGGCCGCATCTTTTGAGTCGCGGGTCGTCGTTTTTCATGTTCCAGATCATTGGCGTCGTTCTTCTTTTCGGTGCGGTTTTCGGCAGCTACATCATATCCGGCGGTAATCTCGCCCCGG
>DATMTF010000024.1:0-2610 GCA_035565015.1 Asticcacaulis sp.
TTTTCTTTGACTCAGGACAATTTGTGGGCTTCACTGATTTTATTGTGCAGCGCACATTTTTTGCAGGATTTTGATGCCGGGGGGCATTTAGCCACATGGACGCGCCGAAAAGCGAACGTCATGGTGATCCTCCCCTGACAAAAGGAGCGTGCAGCGTGGTCAGTCTGGAGTTCGATCTCAGCACCGAATCGGAATCGGACGCCTTTTTCGGCGCCTTCTTCAAGTTCGTCGAAGCGGCGGAAGTCAATGACGCCGACGCCATCTCCGTGCGCTCAGATCCGGCTGGCGACCATCAGGTCAAGGTCGTGACCTTCGCAGACGCCTTTCAGGCCGATCAGTTCAAGACCTACTGGACGCAACGCCGCCGCTGGCTGGGCCTGTAACGGTTTCGCCGCCAAAAGCCTTAAACATGCAAAAGACCTGTAAGTTGCGCTGGTTTGCGACTATATAGGCCGCAAATGACGCGCTCTTTTCTGAAAATGAACGGCCTCGGCAATGATTTCGTTGTCGTTGACGCCCGCAAAGACGGCTTTGCGCCCGCGCCGGAGGAGATCCGCGCCTGGGGCGACCGCGCGTCGGGCGTCGGCTTCGATCAGTTGATCAGCATCGAAAACAGCGACAGCGGCGACGCCTTTATGCGCGTGTGGAATTCGGACGGCGGCACGGTCGAAACTTGCGGCAACGCCCTGCGCTGCGTCGCCTGGTATCTGAATCAGGACGCCTCCGACCGCACGCTGAAAATCGACACGCTCGGCGGCGCGACCAAGGCCCGCGTCCTGCGCGCCGACGCCAAAACCGGCACGGCCAGCGTCGATATGGGCCAGCCGCGCCTGAACTGGCGAGAAATTCCGCTGTCGGAGGAG
Source organism: Asticcacaulis sp. (assembly GCA_035565015.1). Classification (GTDB taxonomy): domain Bacteria; phylum Pseudomonadota; class Alphaproteobacteria; order Caulobacterales; family Caulobacteraceae; genus Asticcacaulis. The sequence continues at coordinate 864 of DATMTF010000024.1, forward strand.
ATGGACACGCTGCGGCTGGAGCTGAAGGTCGGGCCGTATGACGCGCCGCTCTATCACACGCCCTGCGCCGTCTCGATGGGCAATCCGCACGTCGTCTTCTTCGTCGATGACGTGTCAAGGGTCGATGTCGCGGCCACCGGCTCGCTGATCGAAAACCATCCGCTCTTCCCCGAAGGCGTCAATGTCGAATTCGCGCAAGTGATCGACCGCAACACCATCCGTATGCGCGTCTGGGAGCGCGGCGCCGGCATAACGAAAGCCTGCGGCACGGGCGCCTGCGCCACATTGGTCGCCTGCGCGCGCCGGGGTCTGACCGATCGCACGGCGACGGTGATCATGGACGGCGGCCCGCTGCATATTCAGTGGGCGGACAATGACCACGTCTTCATGACCGGCCCGGTCGAGGTCGAGTTCGAGGGGACGTTGTGAGTAAGCTGGACCCCGGAATCGATATCGTCACCTTCGGCTGCCGCCTGAACAGCTATGAGAGCGAGGTCATCCGCAAGACCGCCGCCGAGGACGGGCTGGACAACGCCATCATCTTCAACACCTGCGCCGTAACGGCTGAGGCCGTGCGTCAGGCGCGTCAGGCGATCCGCCGCGCGCGCAAAGAAAATCCGCAGGCCAAACTGATCGTCACCGGCTGCGCCGCGCAGACCGACCCCGACGCCTTCGCCCAGATGGGTGAGGTCGATTTCGTCATCGGCAATGCCGACAAGCAGAAAAAGGGCGCCTATGCCCTGACCCCCGACAGCGCGCGCATCGTCGTCAATGACGTGTTTTCGGTCAAGGAAACGGCAGGCCACCTGATCGACGGGCTGAAGGACCGCGCCCGCGCCTTTGTCGAGGTGCAAAATGGCTGCGACCACCGCTGCACCTTCTGCATCATCCCCTATGGGCGCGGCAATTCGCGCTCGGCGGCGGCGGGCGATGTGATCGCGCAAACCCAGAAACTGGTGGCCGAAGGCTATAATGAGGTCGTGCTGACCGGGGTCGATCTGACCTCGTGGGGCGCCGATCTGCCCGGTACGCCGCAACTCGGCCATCTGGTCGCGCGCATCCTGAAACTGGTTCCGGACCTCAAGCGCCTGCGCCTGTCCTCCATCGACGCCGCCGAGATCGACGATACGCTGCTGAACGTTCTGCGCGACGAAGAGCGTCTGGCCCCCTATCTGCACCTCAGCCTGCAACATGGCGACGACCTGATCCTGAAGCGCATGAAGCGCCGCCACCTGCGCGCCGATGCGCTGAAACTGGTCGAAACCGTGCGCAAGGCGCGTCCCGACATCGCGCTCGGCGCCGACCTGATCGCCGGTTTTCCGACCGAAAGCGAGGACGCCTTCGCCAACATCCTGTCGCTGATCGACGAGGCCGGGCTCGCCTTCGTCCACGCCTTTCCGTACAGCCCGCGTCCGCAGACCCCGGCGGCGAAGATGCCGCAACTGCCGCGCCCGCTGATCAAGGACCGCGCCGCCCGTTTGCGCGCCCACGCCGAGATCGCCCTGCATCGTCACCTGAATGCGCAGATCGGCCGCACCGTCTCCTGCGTCGTCGAAAAGCCCGGCTTCGCCCGCGCCGCCGACTTCACCGAGGTGCTCTTCGACGGGGCTGCGCCCGTCGGGGGGCTTACTGATATTCATATGACCGGCCATGACGGTAAACACGCCACAGGCCTCTTATCCTCCCCTGTAGCGCAGCGTACGGGGGAGGTGGATTTTGCAAGCGTCCGCTTGCAAAAGACGGAGGG
>DATMTF010000025.1:0-2076 GCA_035565015.1 Asticcacaulis sp.
ACACAGGAGGAACGTATCTGCAAGACGAAGAATAGCGCGGAACCCCATTAAAGTAAATTATTTTATTTAATCGGATTTGGCGTTGTTTTGCAAAAATTATAGTACTTATTGCCAATAGGGAGACAGATCATGACCAAAACCCAAATCTGGCGCCGCGTCCTTATGGCGGGCGGACTCGCCGCCGTCCTGACCGGCGGCGCGCTCATCACGGGCGTCGCCCAGGCCGAGGAGCCAGGCGGCTACACGCTGGAAAAGCCCAAGCCGCAGGTCGCCATGACGCCGCCGATGGGCTGGAATTCATGGAACCACTTCGCCTGCAATATCGACGAAGCCAAGATCAGAGGCGCCGCCGACGCCATGGTGGCTTCAGGCATGAAGGACGCCGGTTATCGGTACGTCATCATCGACGATTGCTGGCAGGTCGGACGCGACGACGCCGGCAATATTGTCGCCGATCCGGTTAAGTTCCCGTCGGGGATCAAGGCCCTGGCCGACTATATCCATTCTAAAGGCCTGAAGTTCGGCATCTATTCCGATGCTGGCCTGAAAACATGCGGCGGGCGTCCGGCCTCGCGCGGGCATGAGTTTCAGGACGCGAAGCAATATGCGGCATGGGGCGTCGATTATCTGAAATATGACTGGTGCAATACCGGCTCCGACGACGCCCAGGCCGATTACCGCATCATGGCGATGGCGCTGCGCGATTCGGGCCGCGACATCGTGTTTTCGCTGTGCGAATGGGGTAATCACAAGCCCTGGGAGTGGGCGGGCGATGTCGGCCACCTGTGGCGCACCACCGGCGACATCTGGGACAACTGGGACCAGAACAAGGGCTATATGCACAGCGTTACCGACATTCTCGATCAGCAGGTCGGGCTGGAAAAATATTCCGGCCCCAACCACTGGAACGACCCGGATATGCTTGAAGTCGGCAATGGCGGCATGACCGATACCGAATACCGCGCGCACTTTTCTCTATGGGCCATGTTGGCCGCGCCTCTGATCGCAGGCAACGACCTGTCGAATATGAGCGATGCGACCAAGGCTATCCTGATGAATAAGGACGTGATCGCCATCGATCAGGACGCGCTGGGCCAGCAGGGCCATCGCGTCTCCAAGGACGGCGATTATGAGGTCTGGGCGCGCCCGCTCAGCAATGGCGACACGGCGGTGATCCTGCTCAACCGTTCAAAGGCGGCGCACACGATGACGGCGGATTGGACGGCGCTCGGCCTGCCCGCAAAAGCCGACGTCAAGGATCTGTGGTCAAAAACGGTCAAAAAGAACGTCAGGACGGCCTATGCCGCCGAAGTCCCGTCACACGGCGTGGTGATGATCCGCGTGACGCCGAAGGGATAGGTCGTCCTCAGCGTATCCGGCGGCCTTGACGTCGGATACGCAAGCGGCTTACGCCGCCGAAGCCTCCGCCGCCTTTTCGATGAATTTCAGCGATTCGCGCAGGATCGCTTCCGACGCCTTTTCTGCGGTGACGGCGTCGCCTTTTTCGATGGCGATCAGGATGGCTTCGTGCTGGGCCAGGTCGGCGGTGTGGCCGGAAATCTGGTTGGTTAACTGGATCGACAGGTTGAGCGCGTTGGTAATCATCGGTTTCAGGCGCCAGAAGAACGGATTGCCCGACGCCTTGAGGATGGCGACGTGGAAGTCGATATCGGCCTGCAACGAGGCCTCCGGGTCTCTGGCGCCGCCCATCGCCTCCAGCCCTTCGCGGATTTCGGCAATGGCCAGCCTGTTCTGCACCTCGGCGGCCAGGGCGGCGGCGGTCGGCTCGATGGCCAGCCGCATTTGCGTGAACTCCTTGAAAATCTTATTGGAGTAGGGGCGCTCCATCAGCCAGCGCAGCACGTCCGGATCGAGCAGATTCCAGTTCTCGACCGGTTCGACGCGCGTACCCTGACGCTGGCGCGACGCCAACAGGCCCTTCGCCGACAGCATCTTGACCGCTTCGCGCATCACGGTGCGGCTGGCGCCGAACTTCTGGCACAGTTCCGCCTCGGTCGGAAAACCGGTCTGCTCGAACGCCCCGGTGACGATGGACTGTCCGAGCGTGCGCATAAG
>DATMTF010000026.1:0-2361 GCA_035565015.1 Asticcacaulis sp.
AAGCTGCAGGGCTGCGCCAGCTTCGTTTTTACCTTTTGTTTCCTTCTGCTTCACCTCGGCTTAAGAGAGTCCGGCTAGATTACCGCATGAAAAGAGGCGGACGGCGCGCGAGTCCGATTCGCCTCGCATGATGGTTTCGGCCCGCCGCCGCGCGGCCAGGGGTTAAGCTTGATGACGCAAAAGAAAGTCCTCATCGTCGAGGACAATGACCTCAACATGAAGCTGTTTCACGACCTGCTCGACGCGCAGGGCTATGAGACGCTGCAGACCGGCGAAGGGCTGTCGGCCCTGACCCTGGCGCGCCAGCATCGGCCCGACCTGATCCTGATGGACATTCAGTTGCCCGAAATCTCCGGCCTCGAAGTCACCAAATGGCTGAAGGAGGACGATGAGCTGTCGCACATTCCGGTGGTGGCGGTGACCGCCTTCGCCATGAAGGGCGATGAGGAGCGGATTCGCGAAGGCGGCTGCGAGGCCTATATCTCCAAGCCGATCTCGGTCACGCACTTTCTCGACACCGTGCGCAGGTATCTCGGATAGGGGCGGAGCATGACGGCCCGCATTCTCATCGTCGATGACACGCCCGCCAATGTGCGGCTGTTGAAGGCGCGCCTTGAGGCCGACTATCATGAGGTGCTGACCGCTTCGGACGGATTCGAGGCGATGACGCGCGCGCGCGCCGACCAGCCGGACATCATCCTGCTCGACGTCATGATGCCGGAAATCGACGGTTATGAGGTCTGCCGCCAGCTCAAGGCCGATCCTGATACGCGCCACATCCCGATCATTCTCGTTACGGCGCTGGACGGACGCGACGACCGCCTGTCGGGGTTGGAGGCGGGCGCCGACGACTTCATGACCAAGCCGGTCGATGACGTTATGCTGGCCGCGCGGCTGAACGCGCTGGTGCGGCTGAAGCAGATGGCCGACGATCTGCGCGTACGCGAAACCTCGTCGCGCCGCGCCGGTCTGATCGACAACGATCAGTATCTGCGCCAGATCTCCGCCACCGGCAATGTGCTGATCCTCGACGACAATGAGCGTCAGGCCGAACGGTTGATGCTGGCCCTGGGGCAGGATCATCGCGCCGCCTTCGTCACCGATCCGGCGCAGGCGCTGAAGATCGCGAGCGGGCGTGTCGATCTGGTGGTGCTGAACATGGCCGCCAAGGGGTTCGACGCGATGCGCTGGGTGGCGCAATTGCGCAATCACGAGGCGACGCGCCACCGACCGGTGCTGGCCCTGGTCAATCCGGACGAGCGCAACCTGCTGTTCAAGGCGCTGGAGATCGGCGTCACCGACATCGTGCCGCGTCCGGTCGATACGCAGGAGCTGCTGGCGCGCGCGCGCACCCAGATTCGCCGCAAGCGCTATGGCGACTTCCTGCGCACCACACTGGACCGGTCGCTGGAGATGGCGATCACCGATCCGCTGACCCAGCTCAACAACCGCCGCTTTTTCGATACGCAGATCCGCCTGCACCTGTCGCGACATATCAAGGGCGGGCCGCCCCTGTCGCTGCTGCTGCTCGACATCGACCATTTCAAGAAGGTCAACGACGCCTATGGCCACGACGCGGGCGATGAGGTGCTGCGTGAATTCGCCCGCCGTCTGGGGCTCAATGTGCGCGCCATCGACATACCGTGCCGTCTCGGCGGCGAAGAATTCGTGGTGCTGATGCCGGAGACCGGCGCCGAGGATGCGCTCAATATCGCCGAACGGGTGCGCGCCCAGGTCGCCGCCGAACCGTTTACGGTCAGCGGCGGGCGGGCGCTTGATGTCACGGTGTCGGTCGGGGTTTCGACCTCCGGCGGGCTGGGCGACAGCCCCGAAGCCCTGCTGAAGCGCGCCGACGAAGGCGTCTATGAGGCCAAGTCAGCGGGCCGAAACCGCGTCATCCTGCGTTCGGCGGCTTAATTCTTTTTTCCGGTCAGGGCCGTATAGGCGTCGGCGACGGTCTGAGCGGCCTGTCCGCTGAGCTTTTCGCAGGTCGCCTTGGCGTTTTCCGTTGTGACGGGCGTTCCCTCATCCATCAATTCTCGCCAGCACGAATCGCTGTTCGGGCAGGCGGCTTTCGCCTGATCCTCGGCGCGTTTCATGAATTGCACGGTCAGATTGGCGTCGTTTGTGACCCGCTGGGTCAGGCGGCGCGCCATGTCGTCGGCCTGATTGTAAAGCGCCGGGCCGCTGACGCTCTGGCAGGCATAGGTGATGGAGAGCAGGCTGGAGAGGGCCTGGGGCAGGGTGGGAGCGCCGTTAGCGGGCGCGGAGGGCGCCTGTGTCATATCCGTCTGCGCGACCGCCGGGGCCGCCAGCAGCAGGCCCGTCGCAACCAGAATCGGCAAATGCGGCATGATCGCT
>DATMTF010000027.1:0-5211 GCA_035565015.1 Asticcacaulis sp.
GGAAGACATCCGTGCGTCTTCATACTGACAGATTGGCATGAATACGGCGCGCGTCAACCTTGCGACGTAAAGGAAGCCTAAATTTTAAGACAAAATTAACCGCATTTCGCACCTGCACATCTGAAAAACTAAGCGCATCAGACGCTTATGCTCAGGACGCCAAAAGCTGTCTTTCCTTCACAATTTGGTCATAGGCCTGATTGATGCGGGCGGCGCGGTCGGTATAGAGGGTCTCATAGTCCTGCGGCAGACCGCGCGCGCGGATGCGGTCGGGGTGGAATTCGCTCAGGCGCTGACGACGGGCATGCCGCACCGCGTCATCATCGGCGTGCGGCGTCAAGCCCAGGACGACATAAGGGTCGTCCTCCGACGGCGCGGCGTAACCGGCGCGGATACGGCGATAGCAGGTGCGGCCAATGCCGAACAGATTGGCGACCGTTTCCAGATAGGTCTCTTCGGCGTCGCTGAGCTGTCCATCCGACACCGCGATATGGAATAAGCCCTCCAGCACGTCTTCGAGAATTTGCGGACAACTGGCGTACTTCTTCGCTAGGCGACGCGCATAGGATTCAAAGCCGAGGCTGGTCTGGCGCGCCAGATCGTAAAGGCGCATGATGTCGCGCATCGCGCGGTCCTCAGGATGAAAGACCTGCAAAAAGGCGGTCTGCTCGACCTCCTGCGCCAGACCGTCTGCCATGGCCAGCTTGGCGCCGAGAGCCGTCACCGCCGTGGCGAAGGCAGGATCGGCGCCCGGCGGCCCCTTCGGACATTCGGTGCATTCCGCCGGGTCGAACGAGCGCGCCGCCAGCCGGGCCAGATTCTTTAAAAACGACATGCGGGAACTGTTCCTTGAAAGCCGCTTATAGCCTGTTTACGCTGGCCTGTGTGATTAAGTTTCCGTAACACCCTCAAAAAGGCGATTTTATGCCGCAGTTGGGCTATAAGCGCCATAAGAACCCGTAATCTGGAGTCGCGCCTTGCGTCTGATCTACCCGGCAGTTTCCCTGTTCGCCCTTACCATAATGGCAGTAGCGCCGACGGGCGTCGCCAAGGTCACGCATGCGAAAACGGTGGCCAAGGCGCCGCAAAAGCCCGCCGCCAATCCCGCCGTCACCGGCCTGAACGCCGATGGCGCGCTGCACATGCCGGTGCTGGCCGACGCGCCGACCGACGATTTCGAGCGCGTGGCCTGGTGCCACGGCGTCCTGTCCGGCGATATGGAGCTGGCCGAACTGATCAATCCCGTCCTGCCGACCGACGATCAGTTGCAACTGATCGGAACCTCTTATCTGCGCGCCTACGAGGCGGCTCTGACCTTATCCGGCAAGGGCAAGAGCGCCGCTGAGCATAAAAAGGCCGAGGATGCGCGCGATTTCGGCTATAATGAATGGGCCGCCGCGCGCAAGGCGCCGCTCAAGGACGCCGCCGGTCTCTACGTCAACTGGCAATTGCCCGGCGAATGCGAAAAGGCCGCCGTGCGCCTGTCCGGCCACCCCAACCTGTTCGCCGAAATGGCGACAGACGACGAGGCTGCGGCGATCCAGGCCGTTATGACCTCTGGCGGACCGCATGATTACGACGAAAAGCCCAAGCCCGTCCTGACGGCGCAAACGGCGCCGGTCGATGGCGGGCCTGTGGCGGCCAATACGCTGGGCCAGCGCGTCGACATCGACGCCGCCTTGCCGAAGATTCAAAAACCAACGCCGCCCGCGACGGATGACAAGCCCAAGGACGATAAGCGCCACTGGTCCGACGGTCTGGCCTACCGCCTCGGCTGGAGCAACACGCCTAAGGAAGACAGGAAGTAGTCAGCGGTCTTCTCGCGTGTGCCAGATGCGGACGACGAAAATTACGTCTGGCGTGACTTCATAATGCAGATTGTAATCTCCGATGATGACGGAGCGTACATTACGGCCTTCGTATGTGTCGGACAAAGGCGCAACTTCCGGATAGTCCAGTAACCGCTCAACAGAGGTCAGCAGGGCGCTCACGGTTTGAGCGGCTACGCGTGGATTTACGGGTTTAAGAAAATCATGCAGTCGCACAAGATCGCGCCGCGCAGCCGACGACCATTTGATCTGCATATCACTCGTCAAGGCTTGCGGCCCACGCCTTTATCTCGGAATGGTCGACAACGCGGCCTTCGTCGACGTCCTTCAACCCTTCCTCGATCATCTGCCGCCGCCAGGCCTCGCGGCTGATCCAGGTTTGCAAAGCTTGCTTGACGATCCAGCCACGCGGACGTTCAAGCCTTGCCGCCGCTGCATCCACAGCTTCAGCAAGTTCGGTCGGAATGTGCGCGGTGACGGTGCGGGTCTGCATCCCCCTCAGAATGCGCGTTTAATCAAATTTCGTCAAACTGATTAAAGCGATTACGGAATGTAGTTCAGGATCGGCGAGAGCCAGCGTTCGGCTTCAGCGACGTCCCAGCCTTTGCGGCGGGCATAGTCTTCGACCTGATCCTTTTCGATCTTGCCGACGCCGAAATAGTGCGCCTTTGGGTGCGCGAAATAGAGGCCGGACACCGAGGCGGGCGGCGTCATGGCCAGCGATTCCGTCAGTTCCATACCGGTGCGGCTGCGCGCGTCCAGCAGGTCGAACAGAGTCCATTTTTCGGTGTGATCGGGCTGGGCCGGATAACCGGGCGCCGGACGAATGCCTTGATATTTTTCCGCGATCAGATCGTTGAGATCGGCGTCCTCATCCGCCGCATAGCCCCACAGTTCGCGGCGCACTTTTTTGTGCAGGGCTTCGGCAAAGGCTTCGGCCAGACGGTCGGCCAGAGCGGTGGCGAGAATGGCGTTGTAGTCATCGCCCTTCGCCTTGAAATCGCGCGCGATCTCCAACTCGCCATGCCCCGCCGTGACCGCGAAACCGCCGATCCAGTCCGGGATTCCTTTGGGAGCAATAAAGTCCGACAGGGCGAGGTTGCTCTGGCCTTCGCGCGTCTTCTTCATCTGCTGGCGCAGGGTGTGCATGGTGGCGACGACCTTTGTGCGGTCTTCGTTGGCATAGATCTCGATATCGTCATCCCCGGTCGCATTGGCGGGCCAGAAACCAACCACACCGCGCGCCTCGAACCATTTTTCATCGAGTATCTGTTTCAGCATGGCTTGCGCATCGGCATAGAGACTGCGCGCCGCTTCGCCGACGATCTCGTCATCGAGAATGGCCGGAAACTTCCCCGCCAACTCCCAGGTCGCGAAGAAGGGCGTCCAGTCGATATGGTCGGCCAGATCGTGCAGATCATAGGGACTGAAGGTCTTGAGGCCGGTAAAGCCCGGCTTCACCGGCGGCTCCACCGCCCAGTCGATCTTAAACCGGTTGGCGCGCGCCTCGATCAGGCTTGAGCGCGGCGTCGAGCCGCCCTTGCCATAGGCGTCGCGCACCCGCGCATAGTCGGCCTTCGTCTCGGCCTTGAAGGTTTCGCGCTCGTCGCCGAGCAGGTTCGACACCACCCCGACCGCGCGCGAGGCGTCGAGAACATAGACCACCTGATTATTCTGATAGCCCGGTTCGATCTTGACCGCCGTATGCGTCTTGGAAGTCGTCGCCCCGCCGATCAGCAGCGGAATGTCAAAGCCCTGACGCTGCATCTCGCGCGCTACGAACACCATCTCGTCCAGCGACGGCGTGATCAGGCCGCTGAGGCCGATCATATCGACCTTATTCTTTTTCGCTTCGTCCAGAATCCGGTCGGCAGGGACCATGACGCCGAGGTCGATGACCTCATAATTGTTACATTGCAGCACGACCCCGACAATGTTCTTGCCGATATCGTGGACATCGCCCTTGACCGTCGCCATCAGGATCTTGCCAGCCGCCTGATATTCGCCGCCATCGGCGACAAATTGCGCTTTTTCGGCTTCCATATAGGGCATCAGCCAGGCGACGGCCTGTTTCATCACGCGCGCGGATTTCACCACCTGCGGCAGGAACATCTTGCCCGAACCGAACAGGTCGCCGACCACATTCATCCCGGCCATCAGCGGGCCTTCGATAACGTGCAGCGGGCGTTCGGCCGCAAGGCGCGCCTCCTCGGTGTCGGCCTCGATAAATTCGGTCACGCCATGCACGAGCGCGTGCTTCAGACGCTCCTCAACCGTCCCTTCGCGCCAGGCCAGATTCTGGACCTGCGCCTGACCTTTTTCGCCCTTATAGCGCGGCGCGATCTCGACCAGATATTCGGTATTGGAGACATTGTGCCTCTGCTTGCGGTTCAGAATCACATCCTCGACCGCCTGACGCAGCTCGGCGTCGATATCGTCATAGACCGGCAGGTCGCCCGCATTGACGATGCCCATATCCATGCCCGCCTTGATGGCGTGATAGAGGAAGACGCTGTGGATCGCCCGCCGCACCGGCTCATTGCCGCGGAAGGAGAAGGACACATTCGACACGCCGCCCGACACGCGCGCGAATGGCAGGGTCTGCTTGATAGCGCGCGTCGCTTCGATGAAATCGACGGCGTAATTATTGTGCTCGTCGATCCCGGTGGCGACCGCGAAGATGTTGGGATCGAAGATAATGTCTTCGGGTGGAAAACCGACCTCATCGACCAGAATCCGATAGGCGCGCGTGCAGATTTCCACCTTGCGCGCCGCCGTATCAGCCTGACCGACCTCGTCAAAGGCCATGACCACCACCGCCGCGCCGTATTTCAGGCATTCGCGCGCGTGGTGGCGGAAAATGTCCTCGCCCTCCTTCATCGAGATCGAGTTGACGATGGCCTTGCCCTGCACGCATTTCAGCCCCGCCTCGATCACCTCCCATTTCGACGAGTCGATCATCACCGGCACGCGCGCAATATCGGGTTCGGCCGCCAGCAGGTTCAGATAGGTGCGCATGGCCTGCACCGAATCGAGCAGGCCCTCGTCCATATTGATGTCTATGACCGCCGCCCCCGCCTCGACCTGCTGGCGCGCCACGTCGAGCGCCGCCGCATAATCGCCCTCGACGATCAGCTTGCGGAATTTCGCCGAGCCGGTGACATTGGTGCGCTCGCCAATATTGATGAAGGTGGGGGTCATTAATTCACATGCCGGATGGATTTGATAAGAAGGAAAAGAGCGCCTCCCTCGTTCCTCGAAGGACGATAGGCGCCAATGGCGTTCAGGATACGCACGGCGACAGCCGTCAATTCCCATCCCAGATGATTAAGATTTTCGTCTCCGACATAACCGCTAGTGAGTTCCATAACGCCGTGTTCCT
>DATMTF010000028.1:0-3203 GCA_035565015.1 Asticcacaulis sp.
CAAACTGGCCGAATCAAAAATGGGAACAAAAACCGCACCATGACGCCTCGACATCATATGAATCGCCGCGACATTCTGGTTTCGGCAGGACTTGCCGCCGCATTTCCCGGACTGTCCGGCGCCATGGTTAGGAAAAAGGTCAGGGACGGTCGCGAAGATCTGGAGTTGTGGTGCGAAAAGGGCGCAGGGCCATGGGTCGAGGCCCTGCCTGTCGGCAATGGACGGCTGGGTGCCATGGTGTTTGGTCGCGTCGCGCAGGAGCGCATCCAGCTCAACGAAGCCACGCTTTCGGCGGGAGGACCGTATGATCCCCTCAATCCCGCCATGTTGGACGCTTTGCCCAAGGTCCGCGCCCTGATCGATCAGAGCCTGTTCAAGGAAGCATCCGACCTGGCGGATCGAGACATGATCGGCATACCAAGGAACCAGATGCCCTATGGCGCGGCAGGCGATATATTTCTCGATTTCAAGGGCCTGTCGCAGCCTTCGGCCTATCGCCGGTCGCTTGCGCTCGACACGGCGGTCGCCGCGACGCGGTTCGCCTGCGGCAAGACGCGCTACAGACGCGAGGTCTTCGCCAGCGCTCCCGATCAGGTCGTCATCGTCCGCCTGACCGCCGAACGCGGCGCGCTCGATTTCGATCTCGGTTATCGGCATCCGCGTGATGTGAATTACGGCGAGACCCGCTACACCGGCAGCGGCGACAGCCTGGACGTGGTTGGCGCCGCCTGGGACGAGACGGAATCCTTGGAGCGCGACAAGCGCCCTCAGACGCTGAGCCTCAAACCGGACGGCGCGAAGGCGTTGCTGATCGAGGGCAGCAACGCGTCGTCGTCCGGCATTGAAGGCGTCTTGCGCTACGCCGTCCGCATCGTCGCGGCAGGCGACGGAGCCATCGCGGCCAGGGACGACCATCTGGAGATTCGCGGCGCAACCCAGGTGACATTGGTCATCGCCGCCGCCACCAGCTATATCGATTTCCATGACGTCAGCGGCGATGCGGTCGCCGCCGTCCGCGCCCGCAGCGATGCGGCTGCGCGCAAGCCCTACGCCTTGCTTAAGGCAGATCATGTGGACGCTCATCGCGCCCTCTTCCGTCGCCTGTCGATCCGCCTGGGCGAGGCCGCCGCCGATCCGCGCCCGACCAGCCGTCGCATCGCAACCGCAGAAATGTCGCCCGATCCAGCCCTGGCGGCCCTTTACGTCCAGTACGCCCGCTATCTTTTGATCTCGTCGTCGCGGCCCGGCGGCCAGCCGGCGAATCTGCAAGGTCTGTGGAATGAGGGCGTCAATCCGCCCTGGGGATCGAAATACACGATCAATATCAATACCGAAATGAACTACTGGCCCGCCGGTCCGGCCAATCTCAATGAATGCGTCGAGCCGGTCCTGCGCATGGTCGAAGGCATGGCGGCGAACGGCGCTGAAACAGCGCGGCGCGGCTATAACGCACGCGGCTGGGTTACGCACCACAATACCGATCTGTGGCGCGCCACGGCGCCGGTCGACGGCGCCCCATGGGGCATCTGGCCGACCGGCGGAGCGTGGATGTGCATGACGCTTTGGGACCACTACCAGTACGCGCCCGACGAAGCTCTGCTGAAGCGTCTATATCCGCTGCTTAAAGGAGCCTCTCTGTTTTTCGTCGACACGTTGGTCGAGGATCCCAAGGGCCGCGGGTTCGTCACCTCGCCGTCCCTGTCGCCGGAAAACACGCACCCCGGCGGCGTCTCGATCTGCGCAGGCCCCGCCATGGACCGCCAGATCCTGCGCGATCTATTTGCGGCGACGCTTGAGGCCCACGCCCTTATGAAAGACGCCGATGCGGATTTCGCCCAAACGCTTGAAGACAAGCGCGCCCGCCTGCCCGCCGACCGCATCGGCGCCCAGGGTCAGCTTCAGGAATGGCTTGAGGACTGGGACGCACAGGCGCCCGAACAGCAGCATCGCCACGTTTCGCATCTCTACGGCGTCTATCCGAGCGGCCAGATCAATGTTCGCGACACGCCGGACCTGATCGCGGCGGCCAAGACGACGCTCAATGTGCGCGGCGACAAGTCGACCGGCTGGGCCACGGCCTGGCGACTGGCGCTGTGGGCGCGCATGGGCGAAGGCGACCGCGCTCATTCCATACTGCTGGGCCTTTTGGGGCCGGAGCGCACCTACCCCAATATGTTCGACGCTCACCCGCCTTTCCAGATCGACGGCAATTTCGGCGGCGCGGCGGGCATTCTGGAAATGATCGTCCAGTCCTGGGGTGGCGAAATTCATCTGCTGCCCGCCCTGCCCTCGGAGTGGCCGGAAGGATCGCTGCGCGGCGTCCGCGCCAGGGGCGGCGTCGAACTCGACATCGACTGGTCGAAAGGCAGGCTGACGCGCGCGGTGTTGCGCGGCGCGCCCGGAACCTGCGCCGCCGTCCGTCATGCCGGACGCCTGAAGAACCTCACCTTCGACCGTAAGGGCGTCGCCCTGTTTGTTTAGAGCGCCGACCTGATGGGATCAGATCGGCGCTCTAAGTCTTTGTTGCGTCGCTCTTTCTTATCCAAAAAGTGGAACCACTTTTTGGGGGGGAAACGCTCTAGGCGCGGCAGGCGATACGCATAGTTCGGACAAGAAATCGACGCCTGACGCGCGCTTACAATTCACTATGCCACGGAAGAGGCTCCGCAGCGGTCATATCCGGGGCGAGACGCACGAATTCCCACCTTATGGGTCTGGTTTCAGGCTCCGATTTGCGCAGACGGCCCTTTTGAGTTTGCGTCCAGAGACAGATATTGACCCGTTGCATCGTTCGTGTCCGAAGATCATGGCCCATCTCTCCAAATCCTTGATCTGTAAGGATTTTCAGTGTAATTTCGCGAGCATTCAAGGGGCGATTCGCCTGTTCCAGCGCCTTAAAGACAAGAAGTGTGAATGCACCAAAATTCTGCGAGCGTTCGTGAGGCGTCTTTTGAAAAGTGCCCGTGAAGCGCTGGATGCCGGCTTCGACGCGTTCAAGCTCGTGACAGAGTTTCCCAAGCGTCTTGCGGCTGCGGATCACCTGCTCCCGTAGGGAGGCGCGCAAACGAAGCAGATCTAAAATGTCTGTTGAATCATCACTGGCCAGCGCATTAACGGAATAGGAAACCGGTTGAGAGGCCGATCGAAAGGATTGCGAGTCGCTCGTCATGTTGAACACCACGATAGCCAGATTATTGCGATAC
>DATMTF010000029.1:0-15898 GCA_035565015.1 Asticcacaulis sp.
CCGCCCCATCTGCGTCCCGCAACACGTCCGCCGCCGTGGTGCGATAAACCTCAATCCCCCGCGCCCGCAACCAACCCGTCCGTACGCCCCTTGATCCGCTCCCAGACCAGCCGCTCCGGCAAGGTCATAGTCTTGCGAAACGCCCACGCCAGCGCGATCTTCGGTGTGTGCTTATCCCCCATCGCGCGAGCCTATCCCCGGTCCGGCTCACCCGCAAGCCAGATACCCCACCACCAACCCGCCTGCGACGTGTCGGTCCCCCTCCCCAACAAGTTGGGGAGGCATAAGACCTTCATACCTCCCCAGTTTACTGGGGAAGGGGACCGCGCGGGCAAGGCCCGCGTGGTGGTGGGGCATCTTGTTTCTTATCCCCGCCGTCCCAAACGCGCGTAAACTTCCGCGATGGACTCATCCACAGCGGAACAGACGGACGACCTGACGGCGCTGCAAAGCGGGCGCGTCCGCCTGCGCGCGCTGGCGGCGCGGGTGGCGGAGGCGATCGAGGCCATCCCCATGCCGGACAGCTTCTTGGAAGCCGAGCGCGCCGCGCGCGCGGTGACCACCGCCGACCGCATGATCAGCCGCCTGCCGCAGGACGCGGACGACGCGCAGACCGCGATCCGCGCCACGCTCAAAACCTATGGCGGTCGTCTGCTCGACACTATCGAGACCCTGCCCCTGCCGAAAACCCACGCCGACGGCGAGCGCGCCGGGCGCTGCGTGCTGGCGACCGAGCGCATGCTGACCCAGCTCCACGCCCCGCGCCTGCCCAAGGCCGAGGCCACGCGCCCCCGCTTCGCCGACGATCTGTTGGACGACGAAACGCCGCCGCCGGGCGATCCCGTGGACGCCTGGAACGAGGTGCAGGCCATGATCGACCGCGCGACGCGCGGCTATGCGCAACGCCGCGACATCTGGCCCGACGGCGCGCCCTATGATCGCAGCCGCGATGTCAGCGAGGCCTTCACTGACGCCGACGCCAGCGTCTATGCCCGCGCCACGATGCAGGACGAACCCGCCATGCGTCTGGCGGAACTCACCATAACCCGCGTCAACGCCATAGCGCGCGCCGCGGCCCGCCGCGACGGCAGATGGCCGGACGGATCGGCCTTTTCATCCGAAGACCCCGACTATTACGCCATTTCCGAATTTTACGAGATGATGGTGATGGGCCGCGTCTCCACCCCGTCCGACGGCTGGACGGAAAAGGCCGAACCGCCGGGCTTTCCGTGGTGGGTGGTCCGCCGGACCCCGCCGGACTAACCGATCAGCTTCGTCAGCAACGCCTCCGACGCCTGATCGCACAGGCGATAGACCGCCTCGAAATCTTGCGCCGAACCGTAATAGGGATCGGGTACGTCCTTGCGCAGGCCCAAAGCCTCTTCGAGATAAAGCGCTACGCGCGCCTTGCCTGAGGCCATGCGCTCCATATGGCGGACATTGTCGCGGTCGAGGCCGAGGATCAGATCGAAATCGTCGAAATCGGCGGGTCTGATCTGCCGCGCGCGCTGCGTCGACAGGTCGACGCCATACCGCGCCGCCGTGGCGATCGAGCGCCGGTCGGGAGGTTCGCCATTATGCCAGCCGCCGCAGCCGGCGGAATCGATCACGAAGCGGTCCGCCACGCCCAGCGCCTGCGCGCGATGCCCGAACACGCCCTCCGCCAGCGGCGAGCGACAGATATTACCCAGGCAGACAAACAGGATGGCGGTCATACCCGTTTCTACAAGCCGCCGCTGCGCGCCACAAGCCCTTGCCGCAGCATAGATTCTCGACCATGATGCCGGTATGACCCAGCCCAGCGCCGCCGCCGTCAAGCGCCTGTTCGAGCGTTTCGAGCAGGACAAGCCCGATCCGAAGACCGAACTCGACTTCGTCAATCCCTATACGCTGGTCGTGGCGGTCGCCCTGTCGGCCCAAACCACCGACAAGGCGGTCAATAAGGCGACGGCGCCCCTGTTCAAGCTCGCCGATACGCCGCAAAAAATGCTCGATCTCGGCGAGGAAAAACTGATGAGCATGATCAGTTCCATCGGCCTCTACCGCAACAAGGCGAAGAACGTCATCGCGCTCAGCCATATCCTGCTCGATAAGTATAACGGCCAGGTTCCGCTGACGCGCGAAGGGCTGATAGCCTTACCCGGCGTCGGCAACAAGACAGCCAGCGTGGTGCTGAACGAGCTCGACATCGAACCGGCCATCGCGGTCGATACGCACGTCTTCCGCGTGTCGCACCGATTGGGTCTGGTCGATGCCTCGGCCACCACGCCGGACAAGGTCGAAAAGCAGTTGATGGCGGTCATACCGAAAAAATGGCTGACCCGCGCGCACCACTGGCTGATCCTGCACGGCCGCTATGTCTGCACGGCGCGCAATCCGAAATGCCTGAGCTGCATCGTCAGCGACCTGTGCCCGAAGATCGGAGTTTAAGTTATTATCCACAGATAAGCACAGATGTTCATACTCATTTCACGCTACCGCCATCTGTTGGCGTGTATGGTTGCGAGCGCAAAGCGCTCCTTGACATCCAATACGGCTCCGCCGTTAGCGGTAGCGTGAGTCGATCCTGAACATCTGTGTTCATCTGTGGATAAAAACCTTCTCAACTCACATAACCCGTGCGCGCCTCATATTACCCGTGGCATCCGCACCCGACATGCAGCGCCTGTTCGACCGCATCCTTGAAGCGCATCGACGCCTCAAGATCATAGGTCAGGTAGAGGTCCGGCTCGATCAGCTCCAACTCCATCAGGCAGAAGCCGCCACCTTCGGCCCGCACCATATCGACGCGCGCATATAACAATCGGTCGCGGCCAATATAGTCGATGCAGGCCTGCGCCAGCCGCAGCGCCTCGTCCGGCGGGATCTGGGCGCGCAGGTTCGCGTCGTAATCGGGCTGAGAGCGGAAATCCCCGGCCTTGGGCGTTTTCAGTACGGCGTGGGAAAATGCGCCGACGAAGAAGATCAGCGACCATTCGCCCTCGGAGGCGATGGCGGGCATGTAGGGCTGGATCATGGCCGGTCCAACGGGCGGTATGGCCTTGGCGTCATTGGCGGTAAAACCGTCCAGCGTCTCGCCATTCCAGACCAGAGTGTTCTTGGCCCCCGCCGAAATGCGCGGCTTCAAGACCAGCGCCTTTTGCCCGAAATCCTCACGGGCGCGCGCAATCTCGGCGTCCGTGACCTGATCGACGAACAGGGTCGGCACGATGCGGATGCCGGCCTCGGCCAGGTCGTGCAGATAGGCCTTATCGACGTTCCAGCTGACGATCTCCGGCGGATTGAAGACGCGCCGCTGCGCCGCCCCCATGGCTGTCATCGCGCCGACAAAGCTGTTGGGCGCATTATGATATCCCCATGCCACCAAAGGCAGGATAAGATCGTAATCCTCAGAGATCGGCTCTGACCATGGCTGATCGAAAATCTCAGCGTCGAGTCCGGTCAGGGCCTCGCGATAGGCGTCCAGCACATAGGGCCAGCGGCCGTGATGCGACGGGTGGTCCGGGTTCGGGGTCAGGATCAATAAACGCTTGCTCATCGACTTCTTATTGATCCATAGGGTAACGGTTCGCAATCGGAAATTCGAGATCGCCCTTATGACGTCAGCTTATGACATTACCGCCGTCGGCCACGCCATTGTCGATGTGCTGGCCGCCGCCGATGAGGCTTTTCTGGCCACGCACGACCTGCACAAGGGCGCGATGACCCTGATCGACCAGCACCGCGCCCACAGCCTCTACGACCAGATGGCGGAGTCGGAAATGGCGTCGGGCGGTTCGGCGGGCAATACGATCGCGGGCGCGGCCTCGTTCGGCGCCAAATGCGGCTATATCGGCAAGGTGGCGCACGATTCCTTGGGCGAATTTTTCAGCCGCGATCTGATGAAGCTCGGCGTCGATTTCAAGACGCCGGTGCTGCATGACGATCCGACCTCGACGGGGCGCTGCCTGATCAATGTCACGGCGGACGGCCAGCGGACGATGGCGACCTTCCTCGGCGCGGCGGCCCTGATCAGCCCGCACGATCTCGACGCCGACATGATCCGCGCCTCGCAGATCACCTATCTCGAAGGCTATCTGTTCGACACGCCGTCGGGCCGCGAAACCTTCGCCAAGGCGGCGCAGATCGCGCGCGCGGCAGGCCGCAAGACGGCGATCACCCTGTCGGACATGTTCGTGGTCAATCGCTGGCGCGAAGACCTGCTGGCCTTTATCGACCGCCATATCGACCTCGTCTTCGCCAATGAATCCGAGCTTCTGGGCCTGTTCCAGACCGACGATTTCTATAAGGCGCTCCGCTACTTGCGCGCCCGCGTCGATCTGGCCTTCGTCACGCGCTCAGAGCAAGGCTCGGTGGTCGCCAAGATGGACGACACGCACACCATCCCCGCCGCTCCGGTCGCGAAGGTGATCGACACCACAGGCGCGGGCGATCAATATGCGGCGGGCGTGATGTACGGCCTGACGCAGGGTCTGCACGTCACCGCCTGCGCCCAGCTCGGCTCGCTGGCCGCCGCCGAGGTGATCAGCCATTTCGGCCCGCGCCCGCTGGTCTCGCTGGCCGACCTGGCGAAAGAGGCGGCGCTGGTCTAAACCCGCCGTTTCAAGGCTACATAGAGCGCGCCCGTCCCGCCGTGACGCGCGTGGGCGGGCGAAATACCCGCGACGATGTGCGACAGCGCCGGGTCGGCCAGCCATTCGGGCGTCATCCGCTTCAGAAGCCCGTTTTCGGCCACGCCCTTGCCGGTGATGACCAGCACGGCGCGATAATCATTGGCCCAGGCCTGCTGCACGAACGCCTTGAGCCGCGCCTCGGCGGCGATTGAGTTCAGGCCGTGCAGGTCAAGCCGCGCCTCGATCGGATCACGTTCGCGGCTGATGCGGCGCTTGCGTTTCGGCTCGATCGGGTCGGGCGCGATGTCCGCAGCGCGGGTCAGGCGAAAGCCGGAGGTCGGGCGGATGGCCTCGCCAATGCGAAACGGCGTCAGCGGCGCGGGCTTAGGGACGGGGGCGCTCATCACGCTTTTTTCCGGCGGCATGCCGGACAGGCGCAGAGTCTCGATATCGGGCGCAGACGGTTCGGGTTTAACGGACGGCTTGTGCGGGCGGACCGTGGCCGTCACCAGCGACCACAGCCGCAAATCCTCGCTTTTGAACCTGTATCGTGACATGCCCCGAAACGTGCGAACCCATCGTGCCAACCGTGAGACCGGCACCTTACGCGATCCGGTCCGCGACGTCAGCCTTAAAACTCTTCCGACTGAAAGGCCTGCAACTGGCGCGTCAGGCGTTCGCCGCGCTTACCGGCGGCGAGGGCGGCTTCGGACAGGCGGCGCAGATTGTCCGGGCTGTTCTCCTGCTTCGCCATGACCTCCAGCGCGCTATTGATCACGCTGAGCATCTGGGCGAAGTCCTGCGCCACATCGGCGGTCAGACGCCCGACCGTCTCAAAGCGCTGGGCGGCGTTCAACGCTTCGGACAGTTCATTGAGCCGCGTGCGGGCGGCGTCGGCCTCGCCTTGCGCGGTTTCCAGCGCGTCCTGCAATTCGGCCAGCCGCGTCTCGGTCGCCGGATCGACGGCGGGCCGCGTTTGCAGTTCCGCCTGCGCGGCGTCGAAGGCGGCCTGCAACTTGGCGGACTTGGCCTGGGCGGCGTGCAGTTTCGCCTGCCAGGCGCTGGCGTCCGGCTCCGGCGCGGGCGCGTTGCGCAGCGCCTCGTGCGCGGCGGTCACCTCGGCGTGGGCGGTTTGCAGGGCGGCGAACCTGTCCTGCCAGTCCTTTATCTGCGCCTCGTAAGGCGCATAGTCCGGCTGCGGCGCGGGGGCCTCGGCCAGGGCGACATAGCGGCGTTGCAGCAGGGCGAGCAGGTTGCGGCTTTCAGCCAGATCGTCCTCCAACTCCTGAATGCGCGTATCGTAGGCGCGCGTGTCCGGCTCCGGCGCGGCTGCCAGAGCCGCCTGCCGCCCGCGCAATGCCTCGTTTTCGGCGCGCGCCGCAACCAGTTCGGCCTCCAGCTCCGCAAGGCGCGGATCGGGCTGCGCCTGCAGGCTGCGCGCGGCGTCCAGCGCGTCTTCAAGCGCGGCGAGGCGCTGTTTCAGCGTCGCATTTTCGGCGATGAGCGCAGGATCGGGCGTGGCGACCGGCGCGTCGCGCCAGGCGTACACCTTGTCGGCGACCTCATCCGTCGTCTCTTGTATGGCTTCGGCGCGGCCTTGTGTGAAGGCTTCGGCGACGGCGGCCTCATGGCTGGTCTGCAGCGCGGCGAGCGCCGCCCGATGCTGCGCCTCCGCTTCCGCCAGCGCGGCGGCGAGCCCGTCCGCCTCGTGCGCAGGCTTCGGCGCGTCGCGCCAGCGCGTAATGTCGTAAGCGACGCCATAAAGGCGGCGCTGTCCGTCCGGCGTCGTCTCGGCGCGGCCCTGCAGGCTGATCCAGCGCGCGCCGCCGTCGGGCTGCGCGACCGGCATGTCGAGCGCGATCTCGTCGCGTTCGCCGTTCATCAGCGCGCCGAAGGCTTGGTCGGCGCGCGCCTGATCCCCGGCGGCGATGCGCGTCGGGCCGCCCTCGACCTCGCGTCCGATCAGGCGGCGCAGGCCGTCGTCCTCGACAATGACGTCGGCTTCGGGATCGTAATGCCAGACCCCGACGCCGAGCGCAGCGCGGGCCTGTTCAGCGGCGCGATGATCGGCCAGTTCTTCGGCGCCTTGGTCATGCGACGCGGCCATGTCCGCCAGCGGCAGGGCCATGACGGTCAGCCCTTCGGCGCCGCCCTCCTGGGTGCGCACGCGCCAGGCGGTGACGCGCATCGGCGTCGTTTCGCCGGTGCGCGGCGAACGCAGATTCAGGTCGCGCGACACGGCGTGGCTGTCGCTGTCGCCCTGCACCCCGGCCAGATAGTCCATCGCGGCCTGAAATTCGCCTTCCGGCACAAAGTCCTGCGTCCAGTTCACGCCCAGGGCCTGCTCGCGCGTCACATCGAAGGCGCTGAGCGCGGCGGCGTTGAGATCGACCACCTTGCCGCTGGCGTCCAGTCCCCAGAAGGGCAGGCTGGCCGCCTCGAACCAATGGCCGCGCCACAGGCCGTTGAGATCGTCGATGCCTTCGCCCTGCGTGGTCTCCAATTCGACAAAGGCGGCGCTGGAGCCGATGACCTCGCCGACGCTGTTCATCACCGGCATGGAGGTGACGGACACAAGTATCTTCTCGCGCGCGCCATAGCGGGTCAGCATGTGCTGGAACCCCTTGACCGTCTGGCCGCGCAGGGTGCGCGCGATCGGCAGAAGATCGGCGGGGATCACGCGTCCGTCCGGATAGGTGATGCCCCAGGTCGCCGAATGAAAGCGCAGGCCCAGCAGCTCATTGTCCTTGCGGCCCAGAAGCTGATGCGCGGCGCGGTTGGCGAAGGTGAACTTGCCGGTGGCGTCGGTCTCGACCAGGGCGACCGGCACGGCGTTCAGCACGTTGAACATGCGCCGCTCCAGCGTGTCGATCTTGCGTTCGGCCTTGAACAGAAGATCCTGAAACTGCCGCACCTGGGTCGTTTTCAGCGCCGCCAGCAGCCCGCCCAGAATGGCCAGCACAAGCAGAACAGCCGCCGCCGCCCCCAGCAGCAGGACGAGATCGTGCTCGTTCTGTAACAACATGCCGTCAACCCCTTGGACTCGGTCACGCAAGCGCCGTTTCGCATCGTTTTGCGACAGACGGCGCCTTTCGACCCGTCTCAAGCAAAAATCATACCTGTCGCCTCTGCAAGCGGATTCTCTCAGGCGCGCGTCGTAACGCCGCCTCGCTTGCTAATTTTCGGGTTTTCGTTCAAAGAGGCGCGATGAAATTCCTCGATCAGTGTAAAATCTATATCCGCTCAGGCAATGGCGGCGCGGGATCGGTATCGTTCCGACGGGAGAAATTTATCCCGAACGGCGGCCCGGACGGCGGCGACGGCGGCAAGGGCGGCGATGTCTGGATCGAGGCGGTCGAAGGTCTGAATACCCTGATCGACTACCGCTACCAGCAGCATTTCAAGGCCAAGACCGGCGAACACGGCAAGGGCCGCCAGATGCACGGCGCCAATGCCGAGGACGTGGTGCTGCGCGTGCCGGTCGGCACAGAAGTGCTGGATGAGGAGCTGGACACCGTCATCGTCGATCTCGACGAGGCGGGCAAACGCTATCTTCTGGCCAAGGGCGGCAATGGCGGCTGGGGCAATACGCGCTTCAAGGGGCCGGTCAATCAGGCCCCGACCTTCGCCCTGCCCGGTCAGGACGGCGAGGAGCGCTGGATCTGGCTGCGGCTGAAACTGATCGCCGACGCGGGACTGGTCGGCCTTCCCAATGCGGGCAAATCGACCTTTCTGGCGGCGTCGTCCGCCGCACGGCCCAAGATCGCCGACTATCCGTTCACCACCTTAACGCCCAATCTCGGCGTGATCGACTTAGGCCCGGAGCAACGCTTCGTGCTGGCCGATATTCCCGGCCTGATCGAAGGCGCGTCGGAAGGGGCGGGCCTCGGCACGCGCTTTTTGGGCCATGTCGAGCGCAACAAGGTGCTGATCCACCTGATCGATGGCGCGCAGGACGATCCGGTCGAGGCGTATCGCGTCATCCGCCGCGAGCTGGAAGCCTATGACGAAGAGTTGGCGAAGAAGCCGGAGATCGTCGCCATCAACAAGTGCGACGCACTCGATTCCGAAGCACGCAAAAAGGTCGCCAAGGCGATCAAAAAGGCGTCCGGCCAGACGCCGCATCTGATTTCCGGCGTCACCGGCGAAGGCGTGCGCGAGCTTCTGTTCGCGGCGCTTGACGCTATCGAAGCGGGCCGCGCGGCGCCGAAAGCGACGGGCAGCGCTGGCGCTTACAACCCCTGGGACAACGCATAGACTCATGTGGTTCGCCGGTCTCGCCCCGATGTCGCCCGCCGTGCGCGCGGGCGGATTGCGTCCGGGGTTTTACCTTGAGCCGGGCATGAAGATCGGCCTGTTCGGCGGCTCGTTCAATCCGGCGCACGAAGGCCACCAGCACGTCGCTGACACGGCGCGCGTCAAGCTGGGGCTGGACCGCATCATCTGGCTGGTTTCGCCGCAGAACCCGCTGAAAAGCCGCGACGAGACGGCGCCCTTAGCCGAGCGCATCGCGCAAATCGCGCCCTTTATCGGCCCGAAGGACATTATCTCGGACTTCGAGACGCGCATCCGGGCCACCTATACGCTCGATACGCTGCGGGCCTTGAAGGCGCGCTTTCCGGGCGTGCATTTCGTCTGGATCATGGGCGGCGACTCGCTGGCGGGCTTTCATCGCTGGCGCGGCTGGGTGCAGTTGATGCACATGATTCCGATGGCCATCGTCTCGCGGCCCGGCGCCCTGATGAAGGCGCGCCTGTCGCCCGCGCCGCAGCGCTTTGCGCATTTTCGCAAGCCGGAGCGCGCCGCGCGCGTGCTGGCTTTTCAGACGCCGCCGGCCTGGACCTATCTCAAGGGGCCGCTGCACAGCCACTCCTCGACCGCGATCCGGATGGGCCGTCTCAACAAATCTTGATAGCTTCATTATATAGGCGGATGACCGGGCGGCCTTTTTGTGCTAGCTTCAGTTCATCCGTGACAAAAAGGAACCCTGACACTGTCTCGTCAAACCGCGCAGAGCGCGCCAGAAAATGCCCCTTCACCGGCGGCTTTTACCGATATTGAGCCCGACAGTACGGGCTCGACCCTGTCCGATGACGTCGAAGGCATGGAGCCTCTGGAACGTCTGATCGTCGAGCGTCTCGACGACGACAAGGCGCAGGACATCGTCTGCATCGACCTGAAGGGCAAGTCCTCGGTCGCCGACACCCTGATCATCGCTTCGGGCCGCTCCCACCGCCATGTCGGCGCGCTGGCCGACCATGTGTTGCGCGCCCTGAAAGACGCCGGTTTCGGCAAGGCCAAGGTCGAGGGCCTGCCAGCGTGCGACTGGGTGCTGATCGACGTCGGCGACGTGGTCGTCCACCTGTTCCGCCCCGAAGTGCGCAGCTTCTATAATATCGAGAAGATCTGGTCGCTGTCGCCGGAAGGCGCGCAGGCTTAAACGACTCGTGAAACTGACGCTTTGCGCCGTCGGCAAGCTGGGGGCGACGGTCGAGAATAACCTTGCCAAAGACTATATCAGCCGCGCCGGTCAGACCGGGCGCGGCCTTGGCGTGTCCGCCGTCGAACTGATCGAGGTCGATGCGCGCAAGGCGGCCAAGGCGCAGACCTCAGCCCTGTTAAAGTCTCAGGAAGCCGACGCCATCCGCGATGCTCTGGGAGAAACAGGCGTCCTGATCACCTGTGATGAACACGGCGAGGCCCTGACCTCGCGCCAGATCGCCCGCCGCATCGACGGCTATAAGGACCGGGGCGAGCGTCGTGTGACTTTCCTGATCGGGGGCGCGGACGGGCTCGATCCGTCCTTGCTGGAAGCGTCGGCCTTTTCGCTGGCCTTCGGGCCGCAGACCTGGCCGCACGCCCTGGCGCGCGTCATGCTGGCCGAACAGATGTACCGAGGCTTAAGCATCCTCGCCGGTTCGCCTTACCACAGGGATTGAGCGCGAAAACGAACGGGCCTATCTAACAGGGCATGTCTTTTCGGCGCACATCGTTGGGGCTGGCCGTTTGCGGCCTGATCGTGCTGGGTCTGGCGCGCGCCGACGCGCAGGGCAGCCAGAAGCCGGTCAGCGCCGCCGATCAGGCGACGCTCGACAATCTGGCCGCCCAGCGCCGCGCCGACGAGCGCAAGAGCGACGCCAACCGTCAGACCGCCCGCCAGATCGCGCAGGAGATCGAAGACCTGCGCCAGCAGATCGTCGATATCTCCAAACGTCAGGGGGCTTCGGAGCAGCGCAGTGCCGTCTATCGCGCCCGGCTGGAGACGATCAATCTGCGCGAGGCCGACATTACGCGGCAACTGAGCGAGGCGCGCGGGCGCGAGGCGCGGCTGTTGAGCGCGCTGCAAATCTACACGCGCAATCCGCCGCCTGCCTTGCTGATGTCGCCACGCAAAGCCAATGACGCGGTGATGGCCGCCATCATCATGCAGGCGATCACGCCGGAACTGAAGAAACGCACCGACGTGTTGATCCGGCAAAACGCCGACCTGATCAATCTGCGCCGCCAGTCGGCCTTGCAGAACGAGGCGCTGCTGGTCAGCGACAGCGATATTTCCGACCAGCGCAGCCAGATCGAAAAGCTGATCAGCCAGAAGATGGCGCTGGAGGACCAGTTGCTCAATCAGGCCGACCAGATGCAGGCCCAGGCGCTGGAGTTGAAAACGCACGAAGACCGGATGCGCGGAACCGCCCCCTTGCGCGGTTTGCTCGACATGCTGCATCCCGATAATGACCGCAGCCATTTGCAGCCGCCCGTGGTCGGCGACCTGATCCAGACCTTCGGTCAGGATGGCGCGCGCGGCGTCACCTACGCCGCCGAACCGGGCTCGCAGGTCATCGCGCCCGCCGAGGGCGAGGTCGAATTCGTCGGCCCGGTCGAATCTTACGGTCAGGTGGTGATCCTGAACATCGGCAATAATTATCGCGCCGTCGTCACCGGTATTGGCCGCGTCTATGTCGATAAGGGCCAGACCGTCGCCCTGCATGAACCGCTGGGACGCCTGCCCAACCTGTCGGACAAGAAGGCGCAGCTCTATCTCGAACTGCGCCATGGCGACGATGTCGTCAACCCGACCGGCGCTGTGCAGCTCGCCGGGAATTAAGCGGCGACGTCGAGCGACTGACCGGCGGCGGGCGCGGTCTGTTTCAGGTCGCGGTCCATATCGTCCATATCCTTGCGCAGGTCTTTCAGCGCGCCGTCCATATCTTTGAACGCCGCGTCGGTCGCCTTGTCCTTCGGCCGGCCCTTGGCCTGGATGCGGGCGGCGGAGACGATCTTGTCCTCGATCTCCTGCACGATGGCGCGCAGGGTCTTGACGAAATCCAGCCCATCGGCGCCGAGCTGCTGCTGATAGGCGCCCAGCACGGAATTATACAGGGATTGCGAGTCGGATTTGGCGGGCGCCGCATCGGTTTGAGGCGCGGGTTCCTGATCCACCGTCCCGGTCTGCGCCGTCGGCGCGCTCGCCGCCGCCTGAGCGGTCAACACGCCGCTGACCAGATCGCCGCCCAGACCCTGTTCGTCCTTGAGCGCGTCCTTATACTGTTTCAACGCGGCCTTGAGTTCGCGAAACACCTGCGTCAGCGCCTTCGCCATCTGTTTCGGATCGGCGGAGAACAGCTTTTTCAAGACGTTCAGCCGCTTCATGATCGCCTGAATCTCGGACTTTGCGCGCGACTTGGCCTGTTCGGACGCGCTGAGCTTCGGGCTCGACAGCGCCTGCTGCGTGTCGTCGGCGATCTCTTTCTTTTGCGTCGCCGCCTTCGTCACCTGGTCATATTTCGCCTGCGACCTGCCCGGCGGCGTCCAGGGAACGATCAGCGGCGCACCGCTGTTCGTGCGTATCCAGTCGTCCATGATCCCGAAGCCTTCTGCTGGGGAAATTATGTCGGCAGGGTAACATAAGACGATTAACGGGCGGCAAAGGCCGCCTCACGCGCCTCGGCTTCCCATTGCGGCATGCGCGCGGACAGGCGCGCCCGCACGGTGGCGAGAATGGCTGCGGGCGCGCGGTCCGGCGTACCGGCGTCGAACGGCGGCTGCGGATCGTATTCGAGCCCAAGCTGCACGGCCTGCGCGGCGGCGTCGCCCGCCAGTTCGGCGATCACCACGAGGGCGAAGTCGATGCCCGCCGTCACGCCGCCGCCGGTGATGCAGCGTCCGTCACGCACCACGCGCTCGGCCACGGGTATGGCGCCGAATTCGGCCAGCAGATGCCGCCACGCCCAATGACAGCCTGCGCGCTTATCTCTGAGCAGACCCGCCGCGCCAAGGATCAGCGAGCCGGTGCAGACCGAGGTGACGTAAGACGCCTGCGCCGCCAGCCTTTGCAAGGGCCGGATGAAGCCGGGATCGCCCGCTACGGCGGTAGCGTTGGCGCCGCCCGGCACGCAGATCAGGTCGCAGCCTGCGACCTCGTCCAGCTTGTCCGTTCCTGCGAAGGTCAGGCCATCGGCCGCGACCGCGCCGCCGTCCCGGCTGGCCACGGTGATGCGCGCGCCGGGCAGGCGGCTCAGAAACTGGTGCGGGCCGGTAAAGTCGAGATGGGTCATGCCGTCATAGATGGCGAAGACGATGTGCGGCTGGGCGATGGTCATATAGGCCTCCTTCGGGTTGACGCAGAGGATAGCGCGCGCCATGATGGCGTAAATGACAATTTTCCCTCATTTTACGCCATGAGCATCGTCGCCTTCCTGATCTATCCCGACTTCCAGATTCTCGACCTGTCCGGGCCCCTCGGCGTGTTCGAGAACGCGGCGCGCTTCCAACCAGGCGCCTATGAATTATGCGTCGTCGCCGATGGCGGCGGGCTGACGCGCGCCTCCTGCGGCGTCAGTGTGACGGCGCAGGATTTTGATACGATCGACGCCGCCGACACCCTGCTGGTTGTGGGCGGACGCGGCACGCGCGCGGCGGCGCGCAATCCACGCATCCGCGGGTTTCTGCAACAGAGCGCGCCGCATCTGCGCCGCCTCGGCAGCGTCTGTTCGGGAACCTATGTGCTGGCCGAGGCGGGCGTGCTGGACGGCCTGCGCGCCACCACCCACTGGGAGCGCAGCCGGCATTTCGCGGCGGCCTATCCGAACATCTGCCTTGAGCCCGATCGTATCTATGTCCAGGACGGTCGTCTATGGACCTCGGCGGGCGTGACGGCGGGCATCGATATGGCGCTGGCCATGGTCGCGCAGGACTATGGCGAGGCGCTGGCGCGGCGCGTGGCGCAGGAGCTGGTCGTTTATTACCGTCGACCGGGCGGACAGTCGCAGTTCATGGCCCTGCCCGAAGCCGGCGACGGCGCCTTTGGCGAACTGATGGTCTGGATGCGCGCGCATCTGTGCGACCGCCTCGACGTCGAACGGCTGGCTTCGCAGGCGGGGATGAGTCCGCGGCATTTTTCGCGGCGCTTTACGGCCGAGGTGGGCCTCAGTCCGGCGCAGGCTGTCGAACGGTTGCGGCTGGAGGCGGCGCGCGCACGACTGGAGGGCGGGGCCGCGCCCGCCGCAAGGATTGCGCGCGAAACCGGCTTCGGCGACGCCGAGCGTATGCGCCGGGCCTTTGTGCGCGGCTACGGATTGTCGCCGCAGGCCTTGCGACGGCGTCCACAAGATGAAAATGTGCGCTGACGGAGGCGAGCTATGAACGATAATAATCCCAAGGTTGACGCGTGGATGGCGCGCGAGAAGAGCTGGCCTGCCGAATGCGCGGCTTTGCGCGCCATCGCGCAGGCCAGCGGCTTGACGGAGAATTTCAAGTGGGGCCAGCCGTGCTACACATTGGATGGCCGCAATATCGTGTTGATCCACGGCTTTAAAGAATACTGCGCGCTTTTATTCTTCAAGGGCGCGCTGATGAAGGATCCCAAAGGCCTGCTGATCCGGCAGACCGATAATGTCCAGTCGGCGCGGCAGATACGTTTTACCGAGCTGGCGCAGATCGAGGCGCTGCGCGATGATCTGAAGACCTATATTGAGGACGCGATCGCCGTCGAAACTTCAGGCGCGAAAATCGAACGCAAGACCACCGCACAGTTTCCGATGCCGGAGGAGCTGGCGGCGCGGCTCGATGCGGATTTTGCGCTCAAGACTGCCTTCCACGCCCTGACGCCGGGACGGCAGCGCGGCTATCTGCTGCACATCGCTTCGGCCAAGCAGGCGAAAACCCGCGAAGCGCGCATCGACAAGTGCGCGCCGAAGATGCTGGCGGGCAAGGGGCTGGACGATTAGTCCCGGCTCGCCTTACGGCGCAGCATCTGCAAAACCTCGACAAAACCCGCGAACGCCATCGCCGCGTAAATATAGCCCTTATCGACATGCTGGCCGAAGCCTTCCATGATCAGCATGACGCCGATCATCAAGAGGAAGCCGAGCGCCAGCATGACGACCGACGGGTGCTTGTGAATAAAGGCGGCGATCGGGCCTGAAGCGACGAACATCAGCCCGACCGCGATCAGCACGGCCGCGATCATGATCGGCAGATGGTCGGTCATGCCGACGGCGGTCAGGATCGAATCGACCGAAAAGACGAGATCGAGCAGCAGGATCTGCACAATGGCGGCGGCCAGACCGCCAATCGCCTTCTGCGGCTTTTTGTCGCTGTGCGCCTTACCATCCGTGCTTTCGATGATTTCGCTGGTCGCCTTGTAGAGCAGGAACAGGCCGCCCGCCAAAAGAATCAGATCGCGCCAGGAAAAGCCGTGGCCGAACAGCGCGATCACCGGTTTCTTCAGCGATACGATGATGAAGACCGAGCCGAGCAGGACGATGCGCAGGCCAAGGGCGCCGAACATGCCGATGAAGCGGGCGCGCGGCCTCTGCGCTTCGGGCAGCTTATTGGTCAGGATGGAGATGAAGACCAGATTATCGATCCCTAAGACAACTTCCATGACCACGAGAGTCAAAAGCGCGGCCCAGGCGGCGGGGTCGAGTATAAGGGCTGTTATAACGTCCATTTGGGGCGAATCCGACAGGGTTTGCGGTCTTTTGTGCTGACCGGTAAGGCTTTAATTCAGATAAAAGAAAAGTCGTAAATCACAAGCTTCGTCTTCAAAAGATATTTTGACGTAAAAGCCGCAAGCGTCGGGTTGCGGCCTCAAAAAGCCTATGCTAAGGACGCCCGCGGCCAAGGGGGCCGAAGGCGCGTGTCCGCGCCCGTTTCCCTATGCCCGGCGCGGCTTTGCGCCAACATCATCCGAACCCGGAGTTTCAACCGGGCTGCCACTTTGAAATTTTTTAGGAATTTGGCGTGAACGATCAATATCGAGAAACCGAAGCCGGTGAGCGTTACGC
>DATMTF010000030.1:0-5914 GCA_035565015.1 Asticcacaulis sp.
CGCACCAGAGCCCGCCCAGTCCCCTGCGCCTTCGCTTCGCGCAGCGCCGTGAACAGGCCCGGCGCTTCGTCGCCGCGCGGCAGACGGCGCGCGGAGCCGCCCGCGTCGCGCCAGGCGGGATTGACGGCCAATACATGCCCGTCATAGGCGGCGACCGCCGCCGGTTCGGTCATGGCGCCGGCGATGTCGTCGGCGCGGAAGCCTTCGTGGCTCAACACCTCATGCTCGCTGGCGAAGGCGAAGACGCCGAGCAGGATCACCGCCGCGAAGGCGACCAGCAGCGCCGCCAGGATCGCGCCCGGCGGCAGCCGTCCGGCCACCAGCCACATGGCCAGACACACGCACAGGCTTATGGCGCCCGCCATGGCGAACGAACGAGGCGTCGCCGCGCCGCGCAGGCGGGCGATGAGGTCGGCGCCCTTCGGAGGCGCGGCGGCGGGCGTGGCGATGGACAAAGCGAAGGCACCTCATGGAACGGGGCGCGGCGAGAACCCGGCGCGCCTGTCACGCGAATCACTTAAAGGATCATACCCCATTTGCCGGTCATGAGTCGCATCGCGTCAAGACTCAGAAGCCGCGCTTCTTTTTGGCCAGAATAAAGCTGATCAGCTTGGCGACGGCGGCGAAATGCGCTTCGGGGATCACGTCGTCGATCTCCATGCTGGCGTAGAGGGCGCGCGCCAGCGGCGGGTCTTCGACGATGGGCACATCATGCTTGCCCGCCTCGGCGCGGATGCGCAGGGCGACCGAATCCATGCCCTTGGCGACGCAGACCGGCGCGACCGATTCGCCCAGTTCATAATGCAGCGCCACGGCGTAGTGGGTCGGGTTGGTGACCACCACGGTCGCCTTGGCGACATTGGCCATCATGCGCTGGCGCGACTTCTGCATACGCAGGGCGCGCAGCTTGGCCTTGATGTGCGGATCGCCCTCGGTCTGCTTGTACTCTTCCTTGACCTCCTGCTTGGACATCTTCATCTTTTCCATGAAGCGGAAGCGTTGCCACATATAGTCGGCGCCCGCGCCGACCATCAGGAAGACGCAGACCGCAATCGCCATCGCCCGGAACGCCTCGCCGGTATAGGGCAGGATCAGCATGGGCGAGGCGCCGGTCAGGGCCAGCAGGTCGTTCGCCCGATTCTTCAGCACCATCCAGACGATGAAGGCGGTGGCCAGCAGTTTCAGCACCGTCTTGAGAAACTGCATCAGGCCGTCAACGCCGAAAAGCCGCTTGAAGCTTTCGATCAGGTTGAACTTTTCCGCCAGCTTGCCGAAGTTGAAACCGACCTTTTCCGGCGCGAACATCAGCCCGGTCTGCAACACATTGCCCGCCACGCCGAACAGGGTCGCCGTCCCCAGGATCATGAGCAGAATTGGCAGGATGTCCATGAACAGGTCATGCGCAATGGTCATCCCGCCGTCGCCCTGAAGCGAGCCGAGCAGGGCTTCGGGATGGGCGATGAACGGGACGAGATCGCCCGCCAGATCACGGCAGATGTTCCCGCCCTGAAAGGCCAGCAGGCCGCACACCCCGACCAGCGACAAGGCCTGCGGCAGATCCTGCGACTTGGCGACATCCCCGGAAGCCCTCGCCTGTTCGAGCTTCCGGCCGGAGGCCTGTTCTGTCTTGTCATCGCCCTCGGAGCCCTCAGCCATGCGGCCCTCGCACGAAGACGGCCATCAGATCCTGATAATGGTTCAGGAAGGCCATGCCCATGCCGCCCAGCCCCAACGCCAGCAGCGCCAGGCTGACGATCAGCGACAGGGGCGTGGCGGCGAAGAAGACCGGAAAGTTCGGCATGATCCGGGCCACGAAACCTGTGGCGATGTTGAAGATCAGCGAAAAGACGATGATCGGCGCAGCCATCTGCATGGCCAGGGTGAAGGTCTCGCCAAGCGTGCGCACCATCAGGGTCGCGCCGTCGGCGTACATGATCGGCTTCGTCGCCGGAAAGATGCTGAACGAATCGACCATGGCCCGGATGAACAGGTGGTGCATGTCGGTGGACCAGACCAGAACCAGGCCCAGCATGGCCAGAAACGTGCCGATGCTCGACGAGGGCTGCGCCTCGGCGGGATTGGCGGTCTGCGCGAAGGAAATGCCGCTGTGCAGCGAGATGATTTCGCCCGACGTGGTCAGGGTGAACAAAAGGACGCGCATCAGCGTGCCCAGCATCAGACCGATCAGCACCTCATGAAAGATCACGCCGGTCATGCCGCCCAGGGTGGCGGGCATGGGCGGCAAGGTCTGACCAACCAGAGGCGCCAGAGCCAGGGCCAGCAGCAGCGCAAAACTGAGGCGCAGGCGTGGCGGCACAGACTGATCGCCCATGCCGGGGACCAGCATGACCAGACTGGCCAGACGCAGGAAGATCAGCCCGGTGATCCAGAGCTGCGACGAGGTTCCGAAAACAGAAACGATCTGGCTGTTAAGGTCGCCGCTGTACCCGCCTCCGGGCAAACGCAGGGGAAGCGCGGCGAGAAACATTACATGCCCGCGATCTTATTGACAGCCTCGTGCATGAAGCCGGCCATCAGCGCGCCCATCAGCGGCAGCAGCAGCAGCAGGGCCAGAAAGACGCCGATGATCTTTGGCGCGTAGATCAGGGTGGCTTCCTGAATCTGGGTCAGGGCCTGAAACAGGCCGATGGCGACGCCGATGACCAGACCGACCAGCAGGATCGGCGTACACAATTGCAGGGTCAGCCAGATGGCGTCGCGCCCAAATGCCAGAAAATCCGCGCCGTTCATAATTCACTCATTCGCTCAGCCGCTAATGGGCAGAAATTGCCGACCCAACGGTTAACGCCGGATTAAGCTGTGAGGAGATTCTGCGCCCTGGTTAAGCCCTGTCGGCATTTATCCCCATCAGCGCCAGATCAGGTCGCCACCGCATGCGCCGCGCCCACGCCGCGCGCCACATGGACATGACTCAGGCCAATCTGCGGAATGGCGGCCCAGATCACCCAGTTGCCGAACGGATCGTTCTGCGGAACCCCGTCCAGCGTCTCCAGCGTCCGCGTCGATCGTGCTGAAGGCCGCGTCGCCGCGATAGGCGTCAAAACGATTGGCGCACCACCACTTCGGTCGTTTGGGCATGCGCCGATAAAGCCCATCCAAGCCCGGTCATCATGATCGCCGCAAGCCGCATCCCTGCTCCCTTTTTCCATTGGCAGCGCAGACCGGAACGCCGTAAACAGTCGATAGGACAAGTTGAAAAAGGAAATCGGGCCTTGGCGAGCATACAGGACGTGGCGAAACTGGCGGGCGTCTCGACGGCCACGGTCTCGCGCGTGCTGTCGGGCTATGCGCACGTCACGCCGGACATGAAGGCGCGCGTGACCGAGGCCGTAAACAGCCTCGGCTATGCGCCCAACGCCCTGGCGCGCAATCTGCGCACGCTCAAGACCTCGCGGCTCATCCTGACCGTGCCGGACATCACCAACATCTTCTTTTCCAGCATTATCCGCGGCGCCGAGGAGGCCGCGTCCGCGGCGGGCTATACGGTGCTGCTGAGCGACGCCGGCTCCGGACCCGACAGCGGCGAGGTCTGCGCGGGTCTGTTAAAGCGACGCGAAGCCGACGGCCTGATCTGCCTTGGCCATTGTCTGTCCGGCGCCTTGAAGACTTTGGCGGAAGCGCCGGGCGCCCCAATTGTGCAAGGCTGCGAATTCGACGAAGCTCATCCGCTGTCCGTGGTGCGCATCGACAACGCGCGCGCCGCCTCAGAAGTCATGGACTATCTCTACGGCCTCGGTCATCGCCGCATCGCCGTCATTGGCGGACACGTCAGCAGTCAGGTCAGCCGCGACCGCTTCACAGGCGTCGCCGCCAGCGCCGCGCGGCATGACGCGCAGGACGATCTGACCTGTCTGAACGGCGATTACAGTATGGATTGCGGCGCCGAGGCCACCACGCGGCTTATCGCCCAGACCCCGCGCCCCACCGCGATCTTCTGCTTCAGCGACGATATGGCGATGGGCGCCCTGCATGCGTTGCGGCAGGCGGGCCTGTCCTGTCCGCATGAGATTTCGGTGGTCGGGTTCGACGATATCGGCGCGGCGCGTTTCACCGCCCCGCCCCTGACCACGGTGCGCCAGCCGATGCGCGCCATCGGCCAGCGCTGCGTCGCCGCCCTGCTGGACATATTGAACGGCCAGCGCACAGCGCCCGTGGTCGAGACCCTGCCGCACGAACTGGTGGTCCGCGAGAGTACAGCGGCGGTGTAAAGCCCCCTCCCCAAGGCGCGGAGAGAGGGCGCCGTTCTCAAAAGAAGCCCAGCTTCTTCGGCGAATAGCTCATCAGCACATTCTTGGTCTGCTGATAGTGGTCGAGCATCATCTTGTGCGTCTCGCGTCCGATGCCTGACTGCTTATAGCCGCCGAAGGCCGCGTGCGCCGGATAGGCGTGATAGCAGTTGGTCCACACCCGGCCCGCCTCGATGCCGCGGCCCATGCGGTAGCAGCGCTGCACGTCGCGGCTCCAGACTCCAGCGCCGAGGCCGAACATCGTGTCGTTGGCGATGGCCAGCGCCTCGGCCTCGTCCTTGAAGGTGGTCACGGACACGACCGGCCCGAAAATCTCCTCCTGGAAGATGCGCATCTTATTGTGGCCCTTGAACACGGTCGGCTTGATGTAATAGCCGCCGTCCAGCTCGCCGCCGAACTTGGCCTGTACGCCGCCGGTCAGAACTTCGGCGCCCTCGCTCTTGCCGATCTCGATATAGCGCAGAATCTTGTCAAGCTGCTCGCCGGAGGCCTGGGCGCCGATCATGGTCGCCGGATCGAGCGGATCGCCCTGAACAATGGCCTCGACGCGCTTGAGCGCCTTGTCCATGAACTTATCGTAGATCGATTCCTGGATCAGGGCGCGCGACGGACAGGTGCAGACCTCGCCCTGATTGAGCGCGAACATGACGAAGCCTTCGATCGCCTTGTCGAAGAAATCGTCATCGTGCATGGCGACGTCGTCGAAGAAGATGTTGGGCGACTTGCCGCCCAGCTCCAGCGTCACCGGGATCAGGTTCTCCGAGGCATACTGCATGATCAGCCGCCCGGTCGAGGTCTCGCCGGTGAAGGCGATCTTCGCGATGCGCTTGGACGAGGCCAGAGGCTTGCCCGCCTCCAGGCCGAAGCCGTTGACGATGTTCAGCACGCCCGGCGGCAGGAGATCCCCGACCAGTTCGGCCAGGACCATGATGCTGGCCGGGGTCTGTTCAGCGGGCTTCAGCACCACGCAATTGCCCGCCGCCAGCGCCGGGGCCAGCTTCCAGCACGCCATCAGCAGCGGGAAGTTCCACGGGATGATCTGGCCCACCACGCCCAGCGGCTCATGATAGTGGTAGGCGATGGTGTCGTGGTCGATCTCGGACAGCGACCCTTCCTGCGAACGCAGACAACCGGCGAAATAGCGGAAATGGTCGATGGCCAGCGGCAGGTCGGCGACGGTCGTCTCGCGGATCGGCTTGCCATTGTCCCATGTTTCGGCCTCGGCCAGCAGGTTAAGATTGGCCTCCATACGGTCGGCGATCTTGAGCAGGATGTTGGCGCGCGTTGTCACGTCGGTGCGCCCCCACGCCGTCTTCGCCGCATGGGCGGCGTCCAGCGCCAGCTCGATATCGGCGGCGGTGGAGCGCGCGACCTGGCATAGGGTCTTGCCGTTCACCGGCGACGTATTGTCGAACCAGCGGCCCTCGACGGGATCGCGCCACTCGCCGCCGATATAGTTGCCGTATTTCGTCTTAAAAGGCGTCGCCGCGCCGATGGCGCGTTCAAACTTGGTCATGATGGTCCTCCTGTGGTGACTGGATTTGCCCCAGCTCATCCACGAGGCTGCGCCCGGCTCTGGCGACTCTCAAGCGCAAGCTGGCGCGGGCGCGCCGTCGATCACGCTTTTGCGATCCGAACAGCGTTAC
>DATMTF010000031.1:0-2365 GCA_035565015.1 Asticcacaulis sp.
AGTGAGATCACAGTTGGAATGGTTATTTTTCACCATTAATGCGGGCTGCGCTCCTGACTGCCGCAACCTGCGTCGGCTATAGGCGCGGCTGGTTTGTTGCGCCCGATCGCGACGGCCCCGATCGCGACGGCATGGCGTATCGCGGCGACCGCATGCGCGCGGGCGGCAAATGTCGCAAATGACGGCGGGACCGGGCGGTTTCTGGCTCGCCTGTGAACGGACGCAAAAAATTCGCCGACCCGACTCTTGACTCCTCCCGGACCTGCGCCTACCTCAAGCGCGCTGTTAGCACTCAGCAGTCCTGAGTGCCAACGCTCCCATCACATCTCTATCTCGGAGGACATCACCATGAGCTTTCGCCCGTTAGGCGACCGTGTTCTGGTCAAGCGCGTCGAAGAAGAAGCCAAGACCAAGGGCGGCATCATCATCCCGGACACCGCCAAGGAAAAGCCGCAGGAAGGCGAAGTCGTCTCGGTCGGCCCCGGCGCCCGTAACGACAAGGGCGAGGTCGTCGCCCTGGACGTCAAGGCCGGCGATCGCGTGCTGTTCGGCAAGTGGGGCGGCACTGAAGTCAAGATCGACGGCGAAGACCTGCTGATCCTGAAAGAATCCGACATTTTAGGCATCGTGACGCGCTAAGCGCTCCGGTCCCGTCATCAATTAAAAGGAACTGAGAACAATGGCTGCTAAAGACGTATTGTTTGCTTCCGACGCGCGCGACAAGATCCTGCGCGGCGTCAACGTCCTCGCTAATGCGGTGAAGGTCACCCTGGGCCCCAAGGGCCGCAATGTCATCCTGGAAAAGTCCTTCGGCGCCCCGCGCTCGACCAAGGACGGCGTTTCGGTCGCCAAGGAAATCGAACTGGCTGACAGGTTCGAAAACCTCGGCGCGCAACTGATCCGCGAAGTCGCCTCCAAGACCAACGACAAGGCCGGCGACGGCACCACGACCGCCACGGTTCTGGCTCAGGCCATCGCCGTCGAAGGTCTGAAGTCGGTCGCTTCGGGCCGCAACCCGATGGACCTGAAGCGCGGCATCGACAAGGCCGTCACGGTCGCCGTCGAAGAGATCAAGAAGTCCTCCAAGAAGGTCACGACCAACGGCGAAATCGCTCAGGTCGGCACCATTTCCGCGAACGGCGACACCGAAGTCGGTGAAATGATCGCCAGGGCGATGGAAAAGGTCGGCAATGAAGGCGTGATCACGGTTGAAGAAGCCAAGACCGCCGAGACCGAACTCGACGTCGTCGAAGGCATGCAGTTCGACCGCGGCTATCTGTCGCCCTACTTCATCACCAACCCCGACAAGATGGAAGCGGTCCTCGAAGACCCGTACATCCTGATCTTCGACAAGAAGATTTCGTCGCTGCAACCGATGCTGCCGATCCTCGAAGCCGTCGTGCAGTCTGGCCGTCCGCTGCTGATCATCGCCGAGGATGTCGAAGGCGAGGCCCTGGCCACGCTCGTCGTCAACCGCCTGCGTGGCGGCCTGCGCGTCGCGGCTGTCAAGGCGCCGGGCTTCGGCGACCGCCGCAAGGCCATGCTGGAAGACATCGCCGTACTGACCGCCGGTCAGGTCATCTCCGAAGACCTGGGCATCAAGCTCGAAACCGTCGCGCTCGACATGCTGGGCCGCGCCAAGAAGGTCACGATCACCAAGGAAAACACCACCATCGTCGATGGCGTCGGTGAAAAGTCCGAGATCGAGGCCCGCGTCGCCCAGATCAAGAAGCAGATCGAAGAAACCACCTCGGACTACGACAAGGAAAAGCTGCAAGAGCGTCTGGCCAAGCTGGCCGGCGGCGTCGCGGTCATCCGCGTTGGCGGCTCCACCGAAGTCGAAGTGAAGGAAAAGAAGGACCGCGTCGACGACGCCCTGAACGCCACCCGCGCCGCGGTTGACGAAGGCATCGTTCCGGGCGGCGGCACGGCCCTGCTCAAGGCGTCCAAGGCCCTCGAAACCCTCGAAGGCGCTAACGACGACCAGACGGCCGGCATCGCCATCGTGCGCCGCGCCCTGCAAGCCCCGATCCGTCAGATCTCGGAAAACGCCGGCGTCGAAGGCAGCGTCGTGGTCAACAATGTGCTGGCCAATGACGGCGCCAATTACGGCTTCAATGCCCAGACCGAAAAGTATGTCGATCTGGTCGCTGACGGCGTCATCGACCCGGCCAAGGTCGTCCGCACCGCGCTGCAAGACGCAGCCTCGGTCTCCGGCCTGCTGATCACCACGGAAGCCGCCGTGGTCGAATCGCCGAAGAAGGAAGCGGCCCCCGCCATGCCCGGCGGCGGCGGCATGGGCGGCATGGGCGGCATGGATTTCTAATCCAACCCTCAAAGCTCAACGCTTACGAAAAGAGCGGGT
>DATMTF010000032.1:0-2935 GCA_035565015.1 Asticcacaulis sp.
ATTTCATGACTTGGTATTAATTTGAACTATGCACGTCCAGGGCGCATATACGGGTTATCGAACAACGACACATGCACAGGAGATTTTATCATGTCGACCTCGATGCTTTCCGTTTCCGCCCTCGTCGCCCTGACCGTGTTCATGGTCGCGTCGCTTGTCACCATCGGTTGAGGCGCCCGTCATGTCCACGCCCGTCGCCACCGTTTCCGCCCTCGTCGCCATCACACTGTTCATGGCCTTCTCGCTGTTCAGCCTCGGCCACTTCTGAGCCGATTATTCTCTGGAGATTCCTCAATGACCCATCCCCGTACCGACGCCTTCGCCCCTCTACTGCCCGTGACCGCTCTGGCGGTTTTCACGGCCTTCATGACCATCGCGCTCCTTGGCCTCGGCCATTTCTGAGCGCCAGCGTAACCAGCGTAAAAAACAAGGCGCGGAGATCGCTCTCCGCGCCTGTTTTTTTTATATTATCGTTAGCCTCAGCCCGGATGGACCATGTTTTCCGGGCGGACGATCTCGTCGAACTCTTCATTCGTCAGATAACCGCCGCCGACGGCCTCCTCGCGTAAGGTGGTGTCGTTCTTGTGCGCGG
Source organism: Asticcacaulis sp. (assembly GCA_035565015.1). Taxonomy (GTDB): domain Bacteria; phylum Pseudomonadota; class Alphaproteobacteria; order Caulobacterales; family Caulobacteraceae; genus Asticcacaulis. Next base: position 593 of record DATMTF010000032.1, read on the forward strand.
TCTTGGCGATCTTGGCGCAGGCGTCATAGCCGAGCTTGCCGTTCAGCGCCGTGACCAGCATCAGCGAGTTCTCGACGCCCTTCTTGATGTTGTCGAGGCGCGGCTCGATGCCGACCACGCAGTTGTCGGTGAAACTGACCGCCGCGTCGGCCATCAGGCGCACGCTTTGCAGGAAGTTGTAGGCCATGACCGGATTATAGACGTTCAGCTCGAAATTGCCCTGCGAACCCGCGAAGGTCAGGGTGGCGTTATTGCCGAAGATCTGCACGCACACCTGGGTCATCGCTTCGCACTGGGTCGGATTGACCTTGCCCGGCATGATCGACGAGCCGGGCTCGTTTTCCGGCAGGGCCAGTTCGCCCAGGCCCGCGCGCGGACCGGACGCCAGGAAGCGGATGTCCTGCGCGATCTTGAACAGGGAGGCCGCCACCGTATTGATGGCGCCGTGGCTGAACACCATGGCGTCGTGCGCAGCCAGGGCCTCGAATTTGTTTGGCGCCGTAGTGAAGCCGAGACCGGTGATCTGGGCGATCTTGTCGGCCACGCCTTCCGCAAAACCGATCGGCGCGTTCAGGCCCGTGCCGACCGCCGTACCGCCCTGCGCCAGTTGCATCAGCTTGGGCAGGGTCTGCTGAATACGCTCGATGCCGTTGGTCAGTTGCTGGGTGTAGCCGCCGAACTCCTGGCCCAGCGTGAGCGGCGTCGCGTCCTGAGTATGGGTGCGGCCGATCTTGATGATGTCCTTCCAGGCTTCGGCCTTGTCATTCAAAGCATTACGAAGCGTTTGCAGGGCGGGCAGCAGACGGTGGACAATCTCCTCCGCGCAGGCGACGTGCATGGCCGTCGGATAGGTGTCGTTCGACGATTGCGACATGTTGACGTGATCGTTCGGATGGACCGGCTTTTTCGAGCCCTTCTCGCCGCCGAGCAGTTCTATGGCGCGGTTGGAGATCACCTCATTGGCGTTCATGTTCGACTGCGTGCCCGAACCGGTCTGCCAGACGACCAATGGAAAATGCTCGTCCAGCTTGCCTTCCATCACCTCGGTGGCGGCCTCAATGATCGCCTTGCCGATCGTGAGATCCAGTTTGCCCAGCGCCATATTGGTCTCGGCGGCGGCCCGCTTGACGATGCCCAGCGCACGGACCACCGGCAAAGGCTGCTTTTCCCAGCCGATCTTGAAATTGCCGAGGCTGCGTTGCGCCTGCGCGCCCCAGTACTTGTCGGCGGCGACTTCGATCGGGCCAAAGGTGTCGGTTTCGGTGCGGGTGGTCTTCATCACGGCGATGCTCTCCTGTGGCGACGGCGCGGAAGGCGACGGCTCCGGCGACTCAAATTTGACGCCGCGAACCGTGCGGGGCTTTTTGGGACCGAACAAACCGAACAGCGCCATGCGCGCCTCCTTGTAAGATGAGCGTTTCCATATACCTTGAGCATGAAAGCGCAATGAAAAATCGCAGTCAGGACATGCGGTTTTCGCACATGCGTTATGAACCGCCAGCGCCTTCGCTTGAGAAGAGTCGAATTTCTGACCATGACTAAGAGCGTCGCCGCGATCTGGACAAAAAAAGCCCGCCGGGGACGTCCGGCGGGCTTTTGCAATGGCGGCGGCGATAAGCCTATTTCGCGCCGAACAGACGCGCCCAGAAGCCGGGCTTCTTCTTCGACGCTTCGGCGGCCTTGCCGGTCGCCTCGTGCGCGCGGGCGGCGACGTCGGCGGTGAAGGCGTCGGCCTTCTTGGCGAACTCTTCGACATGCGGACGGGCCTGCTCCATCGCGTCCTCGATCTTTTCCTGCGCCTCGTGCAGCGCCGCCTCGGCCTTCTTTTCCAGATCCTTCAGCGCGGGCTCGGCGGCGGCGCGCACCTCTTCGATCTTCCTGGCGGCGGCTTCGCTGGCCTCGGCGATCGACGCCTTGGCGGCCTCGCTGACGGCCTCCAGCTTGGCGGCGGTCTGCTTGGTTGACTTGCGCGCGGCGGGCTTGGCCTGAGCGACGGCCTTTTCGACCTTCTTTTCGGCGACCTTGGTCGCTGAGGTCACCTTGGCCTTGGCGGCTGCGGCGGTCTTCTTTACGGTCTTTTCCGCCTTGACCGCCGTCGTCTTGACGGCCTTTTCAGCCTTGGCGGCGGCTTCCATCACCGGTTTCTCGACATCCTTGACCAGCGCCTTGGAGGCGGCGGCCGTCTTTTTGACCGCCGTCGCGACCTTCTTTTCGGCGTCCTTCACCGCTTTCGCCGCCGGTTTCGGCGCAGGCGCCTTGCGCGCCAGCGTCTTTTTCACGCCCGCATCAGCCGGAATATCCGTCGCGGGCGCTTTCTCACCGCCCGAAGTGGTTTTTTTGGTA
>DATMTF010000033.1:0-12547 GCA_035565015.1 Asticcacaulis sp.
GGGCAGGGGAATGTGAGCATGAAGACGTCCAAATACGTCATCTATGGCGTGGCGGCTCTGGCGGCGGTTCTGCTGGCGCTGGTCGTGCGCAATATGATGATGGGCAAGCCCGCCACCCCGGCGAAGGCCAGCGTCGAGGCGCCTGCCGCCATGCCGACCGCGCGCGTTCTTGTGGTGTCGCACGACATCAAGGCCGGCTCGCGCCTGACCGATTCCGACCTGAGCTGGCAGGACTGGCCGGTCGCTTCGCTTAATCCGGCCTTTATCGTCGATGGCGGCAATCCGCAGACCGCAGCCGCAGCAGCGTCCGCATCGGGCTCCGCCGCGCCGGATGCGCCGACGGCGGTCAAAAAGGCCGACGGCGCCGTCGGCGGCGCCGTGCAGGCGGTCGCTGATAAGGTCGCCCCTTCGCCCGCCCGCGACGCCTATATCGGCGGCGTGGCGCGTCAGGACATGTTCGCCAACGAGCCGGTGACCGACGACAAGATCGTACGCGCCGACGAAGGCGGCTTCATGGCCGTCATGCTGCATCCGGGCATGCGCGCCATGGCGGTGCCGGTCAGCGTCGACAATACGGCGGGCGGCTTCATCCTGCCCGGCGATCATGTCGACATCCTGGCCACGCACCAGACTCCGCGCGCCAGCGGCGGCGGCACGATCGACTCGGTGCAGCCGGTTCTGCGCAATATCCGCGTCCTGGCCATCGACCAGCAGGTCAGCCCCGACAAGGACAAGCAGAGCGTCATCGGCGCCACAGCCACGCTGGAGGTCTCGCCGCAGGACGGTCAGGTCCTGACCCTGGCCAAGGCGTCCGGAACCTTGTCCCTGATGCTGCGTTCCTATGCCGACGCTTCCGGTCCGACCGGCGTCGTCGATCCGACCCCCAGCGGCGGCGAACAGGCCGTCCGCATTTACCGCAACGGCCAAGCCACAGAGGTTCTGGTATCGCGATGAAAACCAACACCCTCCTGAACCGCCTCGTCCTTGGAACCGCCATGCTCAGCCTGGCGGCCTCCGGCTTTGCCGCCAGCGCAGAGACCTTACCGGCGGCCCCGTCCACGACCATGGCGACCGCCACGCCGGTTCCGTACAGCCAGCTCAGCGGCGGCCAGATGGCGGTGCGCGAGCAGACCTCGACGGCGGTCAGCCGTGTGCTCAATCTCGGCAAAGGGCGCTCGGCGGTCGTGGACCTGCCGGTGGACGCCTCCGACGTCTTTGTCTCCAACCCCAAGGTCGCCGACGCCATCTTGCGCACGCCGCGCCGCATCTTCGTGCTGGGCGTCGACGCGGGCCAGAGCGACGCCCTGTTCTTCGACCGCATGGGCCGCCAGATCCTCAACCTGTCGATCCGCGTCAACGCCGCCACGGACGAACTGAGCGACGCCGTGCATCGCCTGTTCCCGGACAGCCAGGTCGAGGCGCAAAGCCTGAACGGCCATATCGTTCTCAGCGGTCTGGCGCGCGACGACGGCGAGGCCGACCAGATCCTGCGTCTGGCCCAGACCTTCGTCGATAAGCCGGAAGACGTGCTGAACCTGATGAGCATAGCCGGCAAGGATCAGGTCACGCTCAAGGTGCGCATCGTCGAGGTCAACCGCTCGGTGATCAAGCAACTGGGCATGAACAACTCGATCACCTACAATTTCGGCACGCGCAGCTATTCCTGGGGGCAGAGCGCCAGCTATGGCGCCAACGGCGCCTACCAAGGCAGCGCCAGCGCCTGCTTCGGTCAGACCGGCGCCGCCACGATTAACGGCACAACCACCACCTCGACGTCGAACACTTCCGGCAATCAGACCGTCGATCAGACCCTCACCAATACGGGATCGAAGATTTTCGGCACCAACGCCAGCAACTGCCTGCAAGCCTTTGAGCGCGTCGGGCTGGCGCGCACACTGGCCGAGCCGAATCTGACCGCCGTGTCGGGCGAGGCGGCGAAATTCCTGGCGGGCGGCGAATTCCCCGTGCCGGCGTCGCAGGACAGCCAGGGCCGCGTCACGGTCGAGTTCAAGCCGTTCGGCGTCGGCCTCGGCTTCACGCCGGTGGTGCTGTCGGGCGGCCGCATCAGCCTGAAACTGTCCACCGAAGTGTCGGACCTGACCAATGTCGGCGCGCTGCAGACCGGCACGGGCCTGAACATTCCCGGCCTGACGGTGCGCCGCGCCGAAACCACGGTCGAGATGCAGTCCGGCTCGTCTTTGATGATCGCGGGCCTGCTGCAATCCAATTTCAAGCAATCGATCGACTCGCTGCCCGGCCTGACCACCCTGCCGGTGCTGGGCGCCCTGTTCCGCTCGCGCGACTTCCTCAATGACGAGACGGAGATGGTGGTCATCGTCACCCCGTACCTGACCTCGACCATGTCGCCCGATCAGGTTCAGACTCCGGCGGACAATCTGCAGACGCCGAACGACGCCACCAGCGTCTTCATGGGCCAGATCAACAAGGTGATCGCCGACAAGGGCGCAGGCCCCGCTTCGGCCCCGCCGCCCGCCGTCCCCTATCAGGCCCCCATCGGCTACGTGATCGAATAGGACTGGAGCAGATCATGCGCATCCTCAGCAAATCCCCGGTTCGCATCGCCGCCGTCGCCGCGCCCATCCTGCTGGCGCTGGCAGGGTGCGCGTCCAACGGTCCGGCGACCCAGACCGCGCTTAACAACGGCATGGACCCGAATCCGCCTTTGCCGACCGAGCAATATCCGCTCAAGGCGCAGAGCCGCACGCGCGCCATCAATCTGCGCGTCAATCCGAACGGCCTGTCCGACAATCAGCGGCTGGCGCTCAGCCAACTGGCGCAGAATGTAAGCTGGACCAGCGGCGAACCCGCCGATGTCGAGATCGTCACCGCAGGCGATCCCGCCGCCGTCGCCGCCGGACGCGCGGTCGGGGACTTTCTGACGGCCCACGACGTCGATTCCGCCGACCTGTCGCAGGCCAGCCGTCAGGACCAGCCCGCCGACATCGTCACGGTCAACGTCACCGAATACCGCGCGCGCACCTATGACTGCAACCAGAGCTGGGAGAACCTGTCGCGCACAGGAGACAACAAGCCCTATAACAATTTCGGCTGCGCCATCTCGTCCAACCTGGCCGCCATGGTCGCCGATCCGCGCGACCTGGCCCGTCCGCAGGACGCGACGCCCAGCGATGCGACGCGCAAATCCGTCATTCTCGGCAAATACCGCAACGGCGACGTCACCTCCTCGGCTCAGGACGACCAGAGCAAGGGCAGCATCTCCAATGCGATTCAGTGAGGCCATCCATGGGTAATCCGGCACGGCACAACGATCCTTTCGACAGCCTCGACGATCTGGACGACGAATTCGTGGACTTTTCACCGCGCGCCGCAAGCGCGATGGGCGTCTCGGCGACCGCTTCGGAAGCCGACGATTACGACCTGCCCGTCGAACCAGCGTCCGGCGGCTTGCAAGACCCGTTCGCCGATCCGCTGGAACCGGCGTCCGCGCCGACCCAGCGTCAGGCCTTCGCCAGCACGCTGGGCCTGCGCGACGCGCCCGCCGCCTTCGGCCATTTCGGCGAGCAGGACGATATCGGCGCCATCTCAATCCCGCGCATCGCCATCCATTTCTTCGCCGGCTCCGACGCCACCCTGCAGGCCTGCGACACCGCCTCGCTGGACCGCCGCATGGCGCGCGCGCAATGCGTGGTGCGTCCAGGCGGCATCGACGGCGCCATCGACGCCTATCGCAACGAACCGACACCCAGCCTGCTGTTCGTCGAAGCGTCCGAACGCGGTCGCGACCTGCTCGATCAACTGGGGCGGCTGGCCGAGGTCTGCGACGCCGCCACCAAGGTGGTGGTGATCGGCGCCCACAACGATATTTCGCTCTATCGCGAACTGATCCGTCAGGGCGTATCGGAATACATGGTCGCGCCGGTGCAGCCTCTGCAACTGATCAAGACCATCGCCACCCTGTTCAACGATCCGGAAACGCCGTTCGTCGGTCGCGCCATCGCCTTTGTCGGCGCGCGCGGCGGCGCAGGCTCCTCGTCGATCGCGCACAATTTCGCCTATAATCTCAGCGAACAGTTGCAGGCCAATACGGTGATCGTCGATTACGATCTGCCGTTCGGCACTGCGGGTCTGGACTTCAATCAGGATCCGCTGCAAGGCATGGCCGACGCTCTGGGCGAGCCGGACCGGCTCGATTCGGTGCTTCTGGACCGCATGCTGACCAAATGCACCGAACGCCTGTCGCTGTTTTCCTCACCCGCCGTGCTGGATCAGGATTACACGCACGACGCCGACGCCTATTCGGAGGTCACGCGCAAGGTGCGCGCCGCCGCCCCCTATATCGTCATGGATATGCCGCACGTCTGGACGCCGTGGCTGAAGGCCAATCTGATCGCCGCCGACGAGGTGGTGATCGTGGCGACGCCGGACCTGGCCTCCTTGCGCAACGCCAAGAACATTATCGACCTTTTGAAAAACTCGCGCCCCAATGACGCGCCGCCGCGTCTGGTGCTGAATCAGATGGAGATTCCCGGTCGGCCGGAAATCCCGGTCAAGGACTTCACCGCTGCGCTGGGCGTCGAGCCGTCCTGCCTGATTCCGTTCGATCCCAAGCTGTTCGGTCAGGCGTCCAATAACGGCCAGATGATCGCCGAATGCGGCCCGTCCTCCAAAACGGCGGAAGCGCTGAACCAACTCACCGCCGCCATCACCGGTCGCGCGCCGGAGGTCAAGGCGAAGAAATCCCTGCTCGCCTCCCTGCTTGGCAAATGAGGTAAATCAAGGTGTTCGGCAAACGCTCAGGTGATCCCGGCTCCGCCCCGGCTTTCGGCGCCAAGTCCGCAGCAGCCCGCCCCGGCGGCTCGCCGCAGGAATTGCGCGCCCAGGCCCTCGGAAAGTCGGCGAACCGCGCTGCGCCGCCGCCCGCAGCCTCCGGCGCCGACATCGCCACGCGGCCGCAAAAGCTCGATCCCGGCCAATCCACAACCAAAATCGCCCTGCCGGAACTGAGTCAGGAAAAGCGGGTCGGCGGCGAGTCCGACAGACCCGCCCCCGCCAGCAAGCTGGCCGCCGGTCTGGAACAGATGCATCAGGCGCAGGCGGTCACCGAGATCGTGCGCGAGCAGTCCGACTATTACCACGCCACCAAGACGGCGATCTTCAACGCGCTGATCAACACGATCGACCTGTCGCAACTGGCGCAGCTCGACGCGCGCGCCGCCTCCGAGGAAATCCGCGACATCGTCGCCGAGCTGGTGGCGATCAAGAACGTCTCCATGTCGGTGTCCGAGCAGGACAATCTGGTTCAGGACATCATCAACGACGTTCTGGGTTATGGGCCGCTCGAACCCCTGCTGGCGCGCGACGACATCGCCGACATCATGGTCAATGGCGCGCAGCGCGTCTTCATCGAAGTCGGCGGCAAGGTGCAGCTCACCAATGTGCGTTTCCGCGACAATGCGCAGTTGATGAACATCTGCCAGCGCATCGTGTCGCAGGTCGGACGCCGCGTCGATGAATCCTCGCCGATCTGCGACGCGCGCCTGCCCGACGGCTCGCGCGTGAATGTCATCGCGCCGCCGCTGGCGCTGGACGGGCCGACCCTGACCATCCGGAAGTTCAAAAAAGACAAGCTGACCATGCGCAATCTGGTGGAGTTCGGCTCCATCAGCCCGGAAGGGGCGCGCGTGCTGGGCGTCATCGGCGCCTCGCGCTGTAACGTATTGATCTCCGGCGGCACCGGTTCGGGCAAGACGACGCTGCTCAACACCATGACGGCTTTCATCGACCCGACCGAACGCGTCGTGACCTGCGAAGACGCCGCCGAATTGCAATTGCAGCAGCCGCATGTGGTGCGTCTGGAAACGCGCCCGCCCAATCTCGAAGGCCAGGGCACGGTGACCATGCGCGATCTGGTCAAGAACTGTCTGCGCATGCGTCCCGAACGCATCATCGTCGGCGAAGTGCGCGGCCCGGAAGCCTTCGACCTGTTGCAGGCGATGAACACCGGCCACGACGGCTCGATGGGCACGCTGCACGCCAACTCGCCGCGCGAAGCCGTGTCGCGTCTGGAATCGATGATCACCATGGGCGGTTATGGCCTGCCGTCGCGCACCATCCGCGAAATGATCGTCGGCTCGATCGACCTGATCATTCAGGCCGCGCGCCTGCGCGACGGCTCGCGCCGCATCACCCACGTCACCGAGGTGCTGGGTCTGGAAGGCGATGTCATCGTGACGCAGGATCTGTTCCTGTATGAGATGGAGGGCGAGGACAAGAACGGCAAGATTATCGGCCGCCACCGCTCCACCGGCATCGGTCGCCCGCGTTTCTGGGACCGCGCGCGTTATTACGGGCTGGAGCGCGAACTGGCTGAAGCCCTTGACGCATCGGAGTAGGCGATCATGATCCAGATACTTATGATCGCCTTCCTTGGCTTCGTCGTCATCGCCAGCCTCGGTTTTGCGATGGCGGGCGGGGGCGGGGGATCGGCGCAACTGAGCAAACGCACCCAGGCCATCGGCGCGCGCGCGACCACGACAGCGCGGCGAAACAAGGGCGCGGCGGCGCGCACCCCGGAAGAACGCCGCCGCCAGATCAGCGAACAACTGAAAGAGGCCGACCGCCGCGAGCGCAAGACGCGACTGACCTTACGGGCGCGCATGCTGCACGCCGGACTGGAGCCGAATGAAAAACGCTTCTGGATCGTCAGCGCCGTACTGGGCGCGGTCGCGTTTTTCGTGCTGCTAATGCTGCTCGGCAAGATGCCGTTCGCCTTGCGGCTGCTGGTGTCCGCCGGCGCCGCCTTCGCCTTCACCTACGGCCTGCCGCGCTGGGTGCTGGGTTTCATGGCCAAACGTCGGGTCGCCAAATTCACGCTGGAATTTCCCAACGCCATGGACATTATCGTGCGCGGCATCAAGTCGGGCCTGCCGGTCAATGACGGTCTGAAGCTGGCTGCCAAGGAATGTTCGGCGCCGCTGGGGCCGGAATTTCAGCGCCTGTGCGAAAACGTCGCCATCGGCATGTCGCTGGAGCAGGCGCTGGAAAAGATGAGCGAAAGCATGCCGGCGCCGGAGCTGCGCTTCTTCGCCATCGTCATCGCCATCCAGCAGAAGTCGGGCGGCAATCTGTCCGAAGCGCTCGGCAATCTGTCGGCTGTGTTGCGCGCGCGCAAGATGATGCGCGAAAAGATCAAGGCGCTGTCCTCCGAAGCCATCGCCTCGGCCTCGATCATCGGTTCGCTGCCGCCGGGCGTCGGCATCATGATCTTCGTGACGCGTCCGGACTATATTTCGATCATGTTCACCAATGTCGTCGGCAATCTCATGCTGTTGGGCGGCGTGGTGTGGATGGGTCTGGGCGTGCTGATGATGCGCAAGATGATCAACTTCAAATTCTGACGGGGATCACAGCATGGAAGCCTTCGCCGCCGCCATTATGAACCCCGGAAATCTGGTCGCCATCGTCGTGGCGGGCATGGTGTTCTTCACGGTCATCACTTTGGGCCAGAGCCTGATGTCGGGCGAGCAACTGGCCAAGCGCATGAAGTCCGTCGCCACGCGGCGCGAGGAGCTGCGCCGTCTGTCGCGCCAGAATGTCGGTCGCGACGCCGTCGGCGGCCTGCGCCGCACCGACACCAGCCCATACCGCGCCCTGGTCGAAAAGCTGAATCTCAAGACCCTGCTTGAAGACCCCAAGGTGGTCGAAAAGCTGGCCTCCGCCGGGTTTCGCGGCCCCAAGCCGGTTTCGACCTTCTACTTTTTCCGCTTCGCCATGCCGTTCGTGCTGGCCGGCGGCGCCGCCTTCTATCTGTTCGGGCTGAATGTCGGCCATCTGCACCTGCAGATGAAGGCTTTGATCTGTGTGGGCGCTCTGGTCCTCGGCTATTACGCGCCCAATCTCTATATCTCGAACCTGGCCTCCAAGCGGCGTCAGTCCATCATCGCCGCCTTTCCCGACGCGCTCGACCTGTTGCTGATCTCGGTCGAGTCGGGCATGTCCATCGAAGCGGCCCTGCACCGCGTCGCCGGCGAAATCGGCTCGGCCTCGATCGAACTGGCCGAGGAACTGAGCCTGCTGGTGGCGGAGCTGTCCTACCTGCCCGAACGCCGCATGGCCTATGAAGGCCTGGCCGTCCGCACCAACCATCCCGGTATCAAGGCGGTCTGCACCGCCATGATCCAGGCCGAGAAGTTCGGCACTCCGCTCGGCACGGCCCTGCGCGTCATGGCCAAGGAAAACCGCGACCTGCGCCTGTCCGCCGCCGAAAAAAAGGCCGCCGCCCTGCCTGCGCAACTGACCGTGCCGATGATCGTCTTTTTCCTGCCGGTGCTGTTCGTGGTGATTCTCGGCCCGGTCGTGCTGCGCATCACCGCCATGCAGAAGCACGACACTTCGGCGCCGATCATCAATAAGCATCCGACGGAAAAGAACGAACGGCAATAGACCCGCCCGATTGCGTTCCCATTCTGAGTGTGATAGCGCCATTATAACTCAGACATAATCATAACAGGGAACCTATCATGCGTCTTTTCACCAGCGCCGCTTTTGGCGTTTCGCTTCTCGCGCTCGCCAGCACCCCCACGATGGCCGCAACGCCGTCCATCCCGCTCAAGATCAATGCCGATCAGCCCGGCGCGGTCATCGACCGGCATATTTTCGGCCAGTTCGCCGAACATCTGGGTCACGGCGTCTATGGCGGCATATGGGTCGGCAAGGATTCAAGCATCCCCAATACGCGCGGCATCCGCAACGATGTCGTGGCTGCGCTGAAGGCGATCAAGGTTCCCGACGTACGCTGGCCGGGCGGCTGCTATGCCGACAGCTATCACTGGCGCGACGGCGTGGGCGCGGATCGCAAGACGCGCGTGAACACCGCCTGGGGCAATGTCGTCGATCCCAATACGTTCGGCACCGACGAATATATGGACTTCATCAACCAGATCGGTTCGGAAGCCTATGTCTCGCTCAATATCGGCTCCGGCACAGTCGGCGAGGCGCAGGACTGGATGGAGTATATGACCGCCGACCAGCCCACGACGCTGCAACAGGCGCGGGCCCAAAACGGCCATTCCGCGCCCTATAATGTGCCTTTCATGGGCGTCGGCAACGAAAGCTGGGACTGCGGCGGGCTGATGACGCCGGACGAATACACCGCCGAACTGCGCCGCTATGCCCGCTTCGTCGGCAGCTATAACCCCAAGCAACCGACGATGAAGATCGCCGTCGGCCCCGGCACGGACGACACCGTCTGGACGGATGCCGTAATGAAGACGTGGAAGGAGCGTCGCGGCTGGTCGTTCGACTTCCAGGGGCTGTCCCTGCATTCTTACACCGTCTATGACGGCTGGCCGCCGCACATGCCTTCGACCGGTTTTGACCAGGCCGCCTATGCGCACGTCCTGAAAGAGACGCTGAAGATGGGGCCGCTGATCGACAAGCAGACCGCGGTGATGGACAAGTACGATCCCGACAAGAAGGTCGCGCTGGTCGTTGACGAATGGGGCGCGTGGCTGGCGCCGACGCCGGGCTCGAACCCCGCCTTCCTGATGCAGCAGAACACCCAGCGCGACGCCGTGCTGGCGGCGCTCAACCTCAACATCTTCGCCCGTCACGCCGACCGCGTGCGCATGGCCAATATCGCCCAGATGGTCAATGTGCTGCAGGCCATGATCCTGACCGACGGGCCGAAAATGGTGCTGACCCCGACCTATTACGTGTTCAAGCTGTATGTGCCGTTCCAGGATGCGACCTTTATCCCGGTCGCTTACGACGCCGGAACCTATACGCAGGGCGATGCGACCCTGCCGCGCCTCGACGCCATCGCCGCCAGGGGCAAGGACGGCAAGATCTGGCTGTCACTGACCAATCTTGATCCGAACCAGCCGCTGGAGGTGGACGCCGCCGCGCTCGGCTTCAAGGCCAGCGCCGCCTCCGGCCAGACCCTGAGCGCGCCCAAGGTGGACAGCCTCAACGACTTCGATCACCCCGATGCGGTGACGCCCAGGCCGATCAGCGGCAAGCTCAGGAACGGCGCCATCGTCCTGACCCTGCCGCCCGCCTCGGTGACGGTCGTGTCGCTGGAGCCTTAGAACGCTTTTCGGTCTGATGGAATCAGATCGGCGCTCCAAGTCTTTAGTTTGGTCGCTCTTTCGTATCCAAAAAGTGACGCTGCTTTTTGGGGAAACGCTAACGCAGGTAATGCGCCAGCACGACGGCGTTGTTATGGACGTCGTCGTGCGCGGCGAACAGCAGCGTAACCTTGCCGCGCTGCGTCAGTTCGCGTAGCCGCGCCACTACGTCCGGCATGGCGTCCAGTTCGGCGCGGTAGCGCGTTTGAAACGCCTCCCAGCGCGCCGGATCATGGCCGAACCATTTGCGCAGCTCTGTGCTGGGCGCAATGTCCTTCAGCCACAGATCGAGCGCCGCCCGCGTTTTTTTGATTCCGCGCGGCCAGACGCGGTCCACCAGCACGCGCGTTCCGTCCGCCGGATCCGGCTCCGCGTAAATGCGCTTCACAACAACCTCGCTCATCGCCATCGCCTCTGGACAGGTGCGTCACGGATATATATAGGATCCGATATAATTGGAGCCTATATAATATGCCGGATACGGACCCGTCGCAAATGATTATGGACGCCCTGCGCCGCATCGTGCAGGCCCTGCGCCGAGCGTCGGCGCGTTACGAGCGCGAAGCGGGCCTGAGCAGCGCGCAGGTCTTTATCCTGAAAACCCTGCATGGACATCCTGGCGTCTCAGTCAATGCGCTGGCCGCCACCGCTCATACTCAGCAAAGCACCGTCTCCGAAGTCGTGACGCGACTTGAGGCCAGGGGGCTGATTGAACGCCGATCGGCGTTGGAGGACCGTCGCCGCGTCGAATTGCGGCTGACGACGGCGGGCGAGCGCCTGATCGCCACCGGCGCGGCCACGCCGCAGGAAGCGCTCGTCGCCGCCATCGCCGCCCTGCCTGACGAAAAACGCGCCGCCCTCGCTGAAGGATTGAGCGCGCTGATCGTCACGGCGGGCTTGAGCGACGAGGCCCCGCGCCTGTTTTTTGAATCCGCCTCAGCCTCACAGGATGCGTCATGAGTTCCCACGACCCGCAACACGATCTGGAAAAGGCCTCGACCACGCCCGGTCTGCCTTTGTCGCTGGGCATAGGACCGCTGATCGAAAAGGCCGATGTCGAGCGCCATCCGCGTGCGCTGGACGTCCGCAGTCTGCTGATCTGCGCCCTGTGCATGGGGCTGGCCGCCATTGTGGCGCCCGTGGCGCGGCTTTTGATGCTGCTGATCGGTCTGATCAGCAATCTCGTCTTCTACGGGCGCGTCTCCGGCGAACTCGTCTCGCCCGCAGGCAGTCCGCTCGGCGTGTGGATCGTTATCGTGCCGGTCATCGGCTCGGTGCTTGTCGGCCTGATGGCGCGCTATGGCGCAAAAGCCATTCGCGGCCATGGCATCCCCGAAGCGATGGAGCAGATCCTGACCAATGACAGCCGCATCCCCGTGCGCATGACCTTCTTAAAACCCCTGTCCGCCGCCGTCGCCATCGGCACAGGCGGTCCCTTTGGGGCGGAAGGCCCGATCATCGCCACCGGCGGCGCGCTCGGTTCTCTGCTGGGCCAGGTGGTCCATGTCAGCGCGCAGGAACGCAAGACCCTGCTGGCGGCGGGCGCTGCGGCGGGCATGACCGCCATCTTCGGCACGCCATTCTCGGCCATACTGCTGGCTATCGAGTTGCTGGTGTTCGAGTTCCGCCCGCGCTCGTTTATTCCCATCGCCCTGGCGGCGCTGACCGCGATCTGGCTGCGGCCGTGGCTGTTCGGCCTCCATCCGGTGTTCGCCGTGCCGCTTCTGCCCGCCGCGTCACAGACCGCCCTGATCGGCTATGCGCTCGAAGGCCTTGTCATGGGCGTGCTGGCGGTCGGCATTGCGCGCTCGACCTATCTGATCGAAGACCTGTTCGAGAGGCTGCCGCTGCACTGGATGTGGTGGCCCGCCATCGGCGGCCTCGCGGTCGGACTGGTCGGCCTCGTCTCTCCGCACACCATGGGCGTCGGTTATGACAATATCGAGCGCATACTGAGCGGTCATTTCCTGGGGACCGCCCTGCTGGTCTTCTGCGTGTTCAAGTTCATCTCGTGGTCGATTGCGCTGGGCAGCGGCACATCGGGCGGCACGTTGGCGCCGATCTTCACCATCGGCGGCGGTCTGGGCGTGCTGATCGGCCAGGGTCTGAACGCCGCAGGTTTGTTCGTCGATGTGCGCATGGCGGGGCTGGTCGGCATGGCGGCCTGCTTCGCCGGCGCCTCGCGCGCCCTGTTCGCCTCGATCCTGTTCGCGCTGGAGATCACCGGCCAGTTCAGTTCGCTGCTGCCGCTGATCGCGGGCTGCGTCACGGCCTTCCTCGTCTCGGCCTTTCTGATGCGCACCACCATCATGACCGAAAAGCTGGCGCGACGCGGCACGCATGTGCCGTCGGATTATGTGGCGCCGGATGCAGCAAAAGCTGACGATGCCTGAATGTCGCCAACGTAGCAACAATATGAGCAAGGGGAAATTCATCAA
>DATMTF010000034.1:0-5528 GCA_035565015.1 Asticcacaulis sp.
TGAACAATCGGATCGAGCAGGATCATCGCAGGATCAAGCGCCGGGTGGGGCCTATGCCTGGCTTCAAATCGGCAAGCTGCGCCGACGTCATCCTCAGCGGCATCGAGCTCGTGCGTATGATCCGAAAGCGGCAATTGGAGCCAATCGACAGCGGGACTCTCATCTTGGTCGGTCAGTTCGATAGCCTCGCGGCATAATGCATAATGTCAATCTACCAAGACTAACACAAGCCAACATTTGCGACAAAACCGATTAAAACTGGCAATGGCCTGCGAATTCTGATTGACAGGAGGGAGGCGGGCCGCGATCCGTAACTAAAATTGTGTCTGTTACATTTAATGTCAAGGGGCGAACGGCTTGCTCGATACTCTGGCGCACCGATTTTCCATGCTGGCGCCCTACATCACAGCCTATGGCCCTGATGACGACGCGCCGCATCCCGCCGTGCTGCTGTTCCACGCCTGCAATGGCGTGCGCCCGCATATCCACGCCTATGCGCGTCAGGCCGCCGGGCTCGGCTATCGCGCCTATGTGGTCGATTCCTTCACGCCGCGCGGCTGGGACCACAATGCCGCCCTGACCCTGGTCTGCTCCGGCCTGGCCCTGCACGGCTATGAGCGCTCCGGCGACGTGCTGGCGGCGCTGTGGGGTCTGGCGCAGCGCCCGGAGGTCGACGCCGAGCGACTGGCCGTCGCTGGCTGGAGCCACGGCGGCTGGGCGATCATGGACCTGATGACCGAACGCCTGACGCGGCACGGCGAAGCGCGATTGCAAGATCCGACGCCGGAGCCGTTGCGCGGCCTGCGCGGCGCCTTCCTCGTCTATCCTTATCTCGGTTTCCCGGCGCGCTCCAACACGCATGGTTGGGCGCACCACCCGCGCGCGCAGGTCATTCTGGCGCGGCAGGACTTCCTGACCCAACACAGCCACGCCACGCACATTCTCGACCACCTGAACAGCGAAGGCGTCCCCATCGACTACCAAGTCATGGAGGCGACCCATTGCTTCGATGAGGATTCCGCCCTGCATTTCGGCCCGCTCATGGCCTATGACGCGGCCAGCCACAAACAGACCGAAGCAGCGTTCAATAGTTTTCTGCACGCAACGCTTGGGTAGTTGAACGTCGTTCAAATTTATCTTGCCGTCGCCGTCAATCCGCGCTAAGCCGCTGATATGGACACGATGGCGCAAAGATGGACGCGGTTGAAGGCTTACGCGCAGTGGTTCGGGCCGGACGATGCGGCGCCACGCCCAACCCTCGTGCTGTTTCACGGCTGCGGCGGCCTGCGTCCGCACGTCGTCGCCTACGCCAGGGCCGCCGCCGCCATGGGCGTGCGCGCCGTGGTGATCGACTCATTCGCGCCGCGCGACTGGGATCGCGCCTTCGCCGTCTCCTTTGTCTGCACCGGCTTGGTGTTTCAGGGCTATGACCGCACTGGCGACGTGCTGGCGACGCTGTATGGCCTGAAACAGGATGCGCGCGTCTCGGACGTAATGCTGGCCGGGTTCAGCCACGGCGGCTGGACGCTCATGGACCTGATGACCGATCCACTCGATAAACCCGGCGCGGTGAAACTGGCCGATTCCGACCCGGCCCTGATGACGCAGGTCAAGGCCCTGTTCCTCGTCTATCCCTATATCGGCTTTCCGGCGCGCTCCAATACGCGCAACTGGGTCTGGCGGCCGCAGACTTTCGCCGTGCTGGCGGCGCGCGACCATCTGACGCCGCTATCGCACGCCCGCAAGGTGCTGAAACGGCTGAGCCATGCGGGCGTATCCATAGAGACGGCGGTGTTCGACGCCACCCACGCCTTCGATGAGGAAGACAATAAGGGTCCGATCATGCGCTTCAGCGACGTGGCGATGGCGGGCTCCATCGCCGCCCTGCAGGGCTTTATCGCGCAGGCGTTCTGCTGATTACATCTTCATGCCGGACATCTGGCTGCCAGATGCCTGGCTATCCGAAGCCAGCGGCGTGGTCGAAACCGGCATATGTAGGGTGATGGCGCCCGCCTTATCGAAATTCAGCGTCACATCGACGAACTCGCCGTCCTGCGGATGGCCGGTCAGTCCCATCAGCATAATGTGATCCCCACCCGGCTTAAGCGCAAGCGTCTGACCTGGCGCGATGGCGAAGCCGTCCTTGGCGTCGCCCATCTCCATCATGGTCCCGTTCATGGTCATGGTATGCAGGGACGCTGTCTTCGCACAGGCGCACGAGGCCGAGGCCAGCCGGTCCGGCGTCTGGCCGGTGTTCTCAATCGTCACATAGGCCGCTGTATTGGGATTGACGCCCAGAGCGGCGCGCACGGCGTACTGAGTGAATTTCAGCCCGGAATGCACGCCATTATCGTTCGTCTTCACCTGGGTGGTGGCGCTCATCTGACCGTCGCTGACCACGGTTTTCGATGTTTCCGTGCGGCTGTTGCAGCCGGCAAGCGCCAGCATGGCCGCCGCTACGATCAGAATCTTGCGCATCATCCTATCCCCATAATCCGACGATCTTTTTGACGTCCTTGACCACCGGCTCCGCGACGGCGCGCGCCTTTTCGACGCCGATCATCAGGGCGCGGTCGATCTCGTCCGGCTCGTTCAATAGCGCACGCAGACGTTCCGACACAGGGGACATTTTGTCCACCACCACATCAGCCAGGGCCGGTTTGAACGCGCCAAAACCCTTGCCGCCGAACTCGGCCAGAACCTGCGCCACCGACTGTCCCGACAGGGCGGCATAGATGCCGACCAGGTTCTTCGTTTCCGGGCGGCCTTCCAGGCCGTCTTCGGCTTCGGGCAGCACATCGGCGTCGGATTTCGCCTTCTTGATCTTCGAAGCGATCACGTCCGCCGTATCGGTCAGGTTGATGCGCGAATTGTCCGACGGGTCGGATTTCGACATCTTGGCCATGCCATCGCGCAGGGACATGATGCGCGCGCCCGGCCCCTGATAAAGGGTTTCCGGCACAGGGAAATACTCAACGCCGAAATCGTGGTTGAACTTCTTGGCGACGTCGCGCGTCAGTTCGAGGTGCTGGCGCTGATCCTCGCCGACCGGCACATGCGTCGCCTTGTAGAGCAGGATATCGGCGGCCTGAAGCACCGGATAGGTGTAAAGGCCGACGCTGGCGCGCTCCTTGTCCTTGCCCGCCTTGTCCTTGAACTGGGTCATGCGGTCGAGCCAGCCCAGCCGCGCCACGCAGTTGAAGATCCAGGCCAGCTCGACATGGCCGACCACGGCCGACTGCGGGAAGATGGTCGATTTTTGCGGATCGACCCCGGCGGCCAGATAGCAGGCGGCGATTTCGCGCGTCTGCGCCAGCAGCTTTGCAGGGTCTTGCCAGACGGTGATGGCGTGCAGATCGGCGATGAAATAGAAGCGCTCGGCCTCATCATTCTGCATGTCGGCGAATTTTTTCAGCGCGCCGAGATAGTTGCCGAGATGGAGCGAGCCGGAGGCCTGAATGCCCGACAGAATGCGTTTGGTGGTCACGTTACTTATCCCCGGCGACGGTTGAGCATCGCCTTCAGTTCGGAGGGGCGCACGGCCCCGCTGGCGAAGAGGAGCCCGATATAGACGAAGACGCCGGTGAGGGAAACCAGCAGCACCGAGATTTCCTTGGCCCCGACGGCGTGACCGCCGATATGCGGCAGGCCTTCGCCGATCACGCGCCTGATCAGCGGGCTAAAATGCACGGCGGCGAAGCAGAAAGCGGCCATCCCCAGGCTGGCCAGCAGCACCAGCAGCACCTTGCCGAGCGCGCCCCGACCAATCGTCCACGTCCCGCGGCGATGCAGGGCGACCAGCATCAGAGCGACATTGACCCAGGCCGCCGTCGAGGTGCCGACCGCCAGCCCCGGCACGCCGATGAGGTGAAACATGCTCACCCCGACCACGATATTGGTCACCACCGAGACGAGGGCGAACTTCATCGGCCCGAACGTATCCTTGCGCGCGAAGAAGGCCGGGTTCAAAATCCGCGTCAGCACGAAGGCCGGTACGCCCCAGCCGTAATGGAACAGGCAGCGCGCCGTCCATTGCGCGTCATAGACCAGGAATTCGCCGCGCACATAGACGCCATCGACGAGGAAATACGGCATGGCGACCAGCGCCACGGCGGCGGGCAGGGCGAAGACCAAAGCGAACACCACCGCCTGATCCATGGTCTTTTGCGCATGTTCATGGTCCTGCGCATGCACGGCGCGCGACAGGGCGGGCAGAAGCGCCGTGCCGATGGCGACACCGACCAGACCCAGCGGCAACTGATAAAAGCGGTCGGCGATCGCCATCCACATGGTCGCGCCCTTGACGCCCGACGAAAAGAACTGCGACACGAAGACGTTGAGCTGGGTCGCCGCCGCCGCCAGCGCCCCCGGCACGGCCAGCAGCAGGAGGGCGTTGATGTCCTTGGAGAAAACCGGGATGATCGACAGGCTGACATGCGCCCCCGTTTTGCGCGCGCCCCACAACAACAGTGACGCCTGCAACACGCCTGCGATCAACGTGCCGACCGAGGCCCACAGGGCCGACTGAAACGGCGTATGCGTCGGGATCACGCACACAAGCGTCACCGCATTGAGCAGGATCGGCGCCGCCGCCGACAGCACGAACCGGTTGCGCGCGTTCAGCACCCCGGCCAGATGCGCGACAATCGCCATGCACGGCAGATAGGGCATGGTGATCTGGGTGAAGATCACCGCCCACTTCATCTTTTCCGGCGTGGCGGCGAAGCCCGGTTTCAGCGCGTACATCAGCCACGGCATGCTGAGTTCGCAGACCAGCGTAAAGGCGACGGTCAGGAACACCAGGGTCGCCATCGCATCATGCGCCATCTTGTCGGCCTTCTCCTTGCCGTCGCGCTCCAGGGCGGCGGAATAGGACGGCACAAAGGCGGTCGAGAACGCGCCCTCGGCGAAGATGCGGCGGAACAGGTTGGGGAAGTTCTGCGCCGTGGCGTAGGCGTCGGCCATGATATTGCCCGATGCGCCCATATAGGCGGCGATGACCAGATCACGCGCAAAGCCCGCAAAGCGCGAGATCAGCGTAAAGGCGGCATTGATCAGCGAATTGCGCACCAGCCCGGTGGATTTCTTGACGGGTGCGGTTTCGGGAGAGGCGGTGTCGGGCATAGGCGCTCGGCAAAAAGGAGGAGCCTATCGTTTAAGCCCCGCGCTCATTTCCCGCAAGCTTGTATGGGTTAACGCCGCGCAGCGGCAAGCCCTATGACCTCATCTCCAGACGATAGCGGTAGCGTGCCATGACCATGAACATCTGGCTTATCTGTGGATCAAAAAAACCGACCTCCTCGCTCGCTGCGACGACAGCAGGAAAGGACATCCACAGATAAGCCAGATAAGCCAGATATTCCGGATCGCGCCACGCGACCGCTATCGCCAGAGTCTGCTTCAAATGTGCCTCCCCCTCTCCCCATGACCATGGGGAGAGGACGAGAGACGAGCGAAGCGAAGACGATCGGGTGAGGGGCCGTCCGCCGGGTGAGCGCAAATGGCCGACAGCCCCTCACCCGGTCACC
>DATMTF010000035.1:0-6632 GCA_035565015.1 Asticcacaulis sp.
GGGCTTGAAGACTATATTTAGAGCCAGAAGCGCGAAAAGAAGCGCGCCGATCGCGGTGGCCAACGCAAAGCCTGCCTTTGGGTCGCCGAAATGGTCGCTGACGGCGCCCATCGCTAAGGGGGCGAGCGCTGCGCTCAGACAGGTGAAGAACAAGATGACGCCGCTGATCGCGCCATGCTCGGTCTTCGGAAAGCAGCTTATGCCTTTGGAGTTCAGCGTCGGATAGATGACCGACATGAAAAGTCCCGATAAGGGCAGGCTGATCACGGCGACCGAGACGCCGCCAAACAGCGCCGCCAGAAAGCAGATGAGGATAGCGCCGGAGGCGACGACGAGCACCGATCCCCACGACATCTTCGCCAGCATGGCCGCGCCGAGAAAGCGTCCGCCGGCGCGCAGGATGAAAAACGCTGACAAGGCATAGGTCGCCAGCAGGGTCAGGGAGCCTGTGTATGACTTGAGCAGGGTTGGCATCCAGACATAGATCGCCGCCTCGACGGCGACATAGAGCATGGCGCCAAGGCTGAAAGCTAGGGTGAAGGGATCGCGCAGGGTTCTGACCGCGCCCTTGATCGAAACGGGATTTACCTCCCGGCGCACGGTTTTGGGATATTTGACCAGAAAGGCGGTGAGGATCAGCAGGAGGCACAGGGCGCCGGCGATGACATAGAGCCATTTCCAGGAGAGTCCTGACTTGACCAGTTGCGTGACCAGTGCCGGACCGACAATCGCGCCGACGCCGAAGAAGCCCTCGACCATATTCATGGTGCGCGTGTGATTGGCGGTTGAGGTCGAAATATCGCCGATCAGCGCCAGGGCCCCGGTCTTGAACACGCCGATCGAAGCGCCGGAGACGAACAAAAGAACGAGGAAGTAGCCAAAACGGTCGCCAGCGATAAACAGAAGCGAATTGAGCGCAAACAGAACCAGACCCAGCACGATGCTCGCCTTGCGCCCGATGCGATCGGCCAGAAAGCCCAGAAGAAGGCCCGCCGCCGCGATTCCGCCCATAGTCGCGTACTGAAACGCGCTGGCCTCGGCGTTGCTGAGATGAAAAGCCTTTTCGATTTCCGGAATGATGACGCCGACGCTGTCCGTCGTCATGGCGAACATCATGAACATCAGATAGGTCAGGGCGCGGATCAGGCGAAGCGAGGCGGTATTGGCGTTGGACATGGAATTTCCTTCCTCAGGCGCCGATGCGGATCATAACAGCGCTCTGGGGCGCAACGTCGACAGAATAGCCGCCCTGGCGCGCGCCCATATCGGCGTGCTTCCACAGGTCGCGCACCTTTAGGTTAAGCGCGGCAGGATAGCCCAGATCGGCCCAGTTTGCGGTAATGTTTTGCGGGCGCGAGGACCGGTTCAGCAGCACGACCGCGCGTCCGCCATCGGCGAGGGGACGCATCCAGACTTCAGCGCCGTTCGCGCTGGCGATCCGACGTCCCTGAACGCCCAGCGCGTCCTGGTCGATATTGATGACCTCCTTATTGGTCAGGATGTCGCGCGTCGCCGCATCCATGTCGCGCACGTCGTTACCCGCGATCAGCGGCGCCGCCAGGATGGCCCAGAGGCTGAAGTGGGCGCGGTACTGCGCATCCGTCATGCCGCCATTGCCCACCTCAAGCATGTCCGGGTCATTCCAGCCGCCGGGGCCGGCATGGCTGGAGAGGTCAGCTTCGGCGTCAAGAATGTCAAGCACGCCCAGCCAGTCGCCATTATGGCCGCGCCCCTCCCAGTGATCCCAGATATCGCCGGTCGTGCGCCACAGATTGCCGCCGACGCTGCGGCCCCACATCCAGGGCTGTTGCGTCCCCCATTCGCAGATCGAGAAGACGATCGGGCGCCCGCTCTTTTGCAGCGCGTCTTTCATTAGCATATAGGAGGATTTCGGTTCCTGGGTCGCGACATTGCACCAGTCGTATTTGAGGTAGTCGACGCCCCAGGCGGCGTACTGGCGCGCATCCTGATACTCATAGCCCCGGCTGCCGGGACGACCTTGGCAGGTGGCGATGCCGGTATCTGAATAGATGCCGAACTTCAGACCTTTTGCATGAATATAATCGGCCAGGGCTTTGATACCGTGAGGGAATTTTTCCGGATCGGCCTGGATGTCCCCGTGAGCGTCGCGACCGGCCTGCCAGCAATCGTCGATGATGAGGTACGAATAGCCGGCGTCCTTCATCCCCGAAGCGGCCAGGGCGTCGGCGACGCCTTCGATTTTTGCCTCATCGATGTCGCACCCGAACCTGTTCCACGAATTCCAGCCCATTGGCGGGGTGCGCGCCAGCCCGTTATCCTGGATGTTGAGCTTCACTCCGTCTTCGGCGTGGGCGCCGGCTACGGCCACGGAAAGCCCAAGGCAGAGGCTTAGACACAGAACGCTCAGGGTCGATTTCAACATGACGATCTTTCTCAGGCGACGCGTTGTGAGGCGCGGCAGGTATTGGCTATATAGGCCTGATGGCTTGGCAGGCCCTCTGCTGCGGCGGCCATGGCGCGGCGCACCTTGTCGAGCCAGTCGGACTGGTCCGGTCGGTAGGCAAGCAGGGGATCGGGGCTTTGCGGCAGATGACCCTGGCCGACATGTACGGCGAGCCAGGACGGAGGGCCGAACAGGTCAGGATCGCGCTGCAAAAGCCGTCCGCACGCGCGGAAATGATCTATACGCTCCGCCAAAGCGTCGGGAATGGCCATGTCGGCGAGCGCGCGCCAGAAAGGCTCTTCGCGCCGATTGAGCTTGTAGTGCAAAATCAGGAAATCGCGGATGCGCTCGAATTCGCTTGACGCCACGCGGTTATATTCGCCGCGCGCCAGCGGCTCGAAATCGAGAGTCGGAAAAAAGGCCAGTAATTTGGCGATTCCGGCCTGGATGAGGTGCAGGCTGGTGGATTCCAGCGGCTCCATGAAGCCGGACGACAGCCCTATGGCGATAACGTTCTTGTCCCAGAAGGTTTTGCGGCGGCCCGCGGTGAAGCGCAACAGGCGCGGCTCGCCGCAGGCCTCGCCCGCCAGCCCGTCCATCAGATGGCGCTCCGCCGCCGCGTCGCTCATGAAGCCGGAGGCGTAGACATGGCCGTTGCCGGTGCGATGCTGCAAAGGAATGCGCCATCGCCAGCCCGCAGGCGCTGCGGTCGAACGCGTATAGGGCGGCAGGTCGGCAAGAACCGGGCTGGCGACGGCGATGGCGCGGTCGCAGGGCAGCCAGCGCGACCAGTCCTCAAACTCGACGCCCAGCGCCTCGCCAAGCAGGAGGCTGCGGAAACCGGTGCAGTCGATGAACAGATCGCCGTCCAGCCTGCGGTCATGATCGAGGCCTAAGGCGGCGACGAAGCCGCTTTCCGAAGCCAGTTCAACCTTTTCTATGCGGCCTTCGATGCGCGTTACGCCTCGCGCCTCGGCATAGGAGCGCAACATCGCAGCGTATAGGCCAGCATCGAAATGGTAGGCGTAGTCATGCGTCGACAGCACGTCGCGCGGATTGGCCGCAGGCGGCGCGAAACGGTTGCGGCTGGCGGCTGCCCAGGCCATGCAATATGCATCGAGCGGTCCGGCGACGCCCTTCTCCTGCGCGCGCAACCAGTGCTGATGGACAGCGACGGCGTCAAACGCCCGGCCATAACTGCCGAATGGATGAAAATAACGGCTGTCAGCCTCGCCCCAGCCACAGAACTGAATGCCCAGCTTGTAGGTTCCCTGCGTCGCACGCAGGAAGTCGGCTTCGGCGATGCCGAGCGTCTGATTGAACAGCTTGATGGGAGGGATTGTGGCTTCGCCGACGCCGACGACGCCGATCTCCTCCGATTCGATCAGGGTTATGGATGCGTTGCGGCCCAGGGCATTGGCCAGGGCCGCCGCCGTCATCCAGCCCGCCGAGCCGCCGCCCGCTATGACGATCCTTTGAATGCGACGATCAGGCGCGGTCATGGCGAACATCCCTGGTAAGCGGGCGGATGAAGAAGGGGCCTCATCCGCCCATGTTGCGTCTCGCTGCGGGCAAGACCAGCCTGTGTTAGAACTTGTAACGGATGGACGCTGTCACGGTGCGGCCGAGGACCGCCGAGTTCTGGAAGACGCCCTGATTGGCGCTGATCGGCAACAGGCTGCCGCTGCCGCGGTAGCCGAGGGTGTTGAAGATGTTGTTGGCGTTGATGGCCAGTTCCAGACCCTTATAGGGGCGGAATTTGACAAAGCCGTTGACATAGGTCTGTCCAACCACCTTGTAGGTGTTGGCGTCGTCCACCCAGGTCGAGGTCTGGCCGTTGATAGAGGCGCCCAGAGCATAGCCGCCCGCATCCCAGGTCGGGGAGATCAGGAAGGTCAGATTCGGCGTGGCGTGGGGAATCTTGCCGGTGGCGACGATCTTGGCGTTGACGGCGGTTGCGTCGCTGTAGAGCGAAAAGTCGCCCCAGCGCAGATTGCCTGATATTTCCAGACCATCGGAATGATAGACATTGGAGATGACCGGATTAAGACCGAGCGTGATGCGCGTGAAGTCGTAATTATTATCGGTGAGCTGGGCGCGGAAATAGGTCGCCTCGATATTATAAACCACGTCGCCGATGGCGCCCTTGCGTTTGACGCCCGCTTCCTGCTGGTCGATGAAGTTCACCGCCGTTGTGGCGCCCTGGGCGTTCAATGTGCCGTCGGCGTTGAAATTGCCGCCGAGAATCTGGCGGTCGGCGTTGAAGCGACCGCCGCGGGAAACGCGCGCAAACAAGGAGGTGTCAGGGTTCAGGCTGTAGAGCATACCGACCGAATAAGAGGTGTAGGTCTTGCTGTAGTCGAGAACCTCCATAGGGCCGTTGGCGACCAGCGAGGGCAGGGTGGCGCTGCCCAGATTGTCGCTGACCGTGACATCGGGGCCGGCGACGCCGCCCCTGGCCCAGCCGGAGGCTTTCATGCTGTCCTGACGCAGGCTGGCGTCGATGTCGAACTGGCCGATCAGATAGTCGAGCGCCAGATACCCTGCGTCGTCGATATAGGACAGATCATAGCTGCGAGAACAGCATGAGCCCCAATTGTCGTTGAATCCGGCCTGACCGGCGGCGGTCAGTTGCGCGCCCGCGCCGTTCGAGCCGCTGAACAAGTCGAGCTGGGCGGGATTATCGCCAGTCAGTTCGTTATACTGACGATTGATATGCCAGTCCTGCACGACCGACTGGCGCATATGGAACCAGCCCGCCTTCGCCGTCAGCTTGCCGCCGCCGATCTCGGCCCTGCCGGTCAGGGTCAGATCGTTGACGAACGAGCCCATATCCGGCATTTCGGTGTCGATATTGGGGTTGTTGTTGACATAGGCGCCCGTGAAGACCTGGCCTTGCTTCGGGCCATTGGCGTAGACGATGGAGCCGACCGTCCGGCCGTTCACCGTCGAGCCGAGGATGCTGCTGGTCGTGGCGACATTGACGAACTGGGTGCGGAAGGCGCCGCTCTGGTCGGTCCAGCGCAGGGCGTCATGCACCGAGAAGTTGTCGCTGAAATCATAGTGGAATTCGCCGCCGATCGAGGTCGACTTGACGTGGATGCCTTCCATCGGAACGCTTGTGAGCTGGCCGTTGTCCTGCAGAACCTGGAAATTCTGATTGTAGATCGACTGATTGGAGTTTTTGCGCGCGTCAAAACCTGGGAGGACCGAGAAGCCCGTGATTTGATTTCCGGAAACGCTGGCTAAAGACGGCGCCGTCGTATAGGTCGGCTCCTTGTCGTCGAGGCGCTTGAAGTTCAGGCGTATATAGCCCTTGCCGCCATCCAGATCCTTAGTGATATTGCCCTTGATCTGATAGCCCTGTTCGGCGTTGTAGCCGATATGGGTCGGGCCGGAGCCGTCCTTGACGAAGCCGCCGATGTGGAAGCGCAAGGTGTCGCTCAAGTGGCCGCCGTAGGCGTAGTCGATCTTGGTTTCGTCATAACCGAGCGCCTTGTTCAGCGCGATCACGCCGCCGTCGCGGCCGCCCGTATCGGAGACATAGTTGATCACAGCGCCCGGCGCCTGCGAGGCGAAGGTCGAGGCGCCGCCGCCGCGCACGGCTTCGATGCGCGCCACGCTGGAATCATAGCGGGTCCAGTAGTCGTTATTGCCGAAATTCATGTCGCCGAACAGCACGGTCGGCAGGCCGTCTTCCTGCAATTGTACGAATTCCGAACCGCCGGTGACGACGGGAATGCCGCGCACGCTGATATTGGAGTTGCCGCCGGGTCCGGCGGTGTCCTGCGCCTGAATGCCTGGGATGAGGCGGAAGACTTCGGCTTCGGAGCGTGGCGTGAAGTCGTTGATCTGACCCAGAGATACAGTCGAGATCGACATCGAGCTTTGCATCTTGGTCTTGTCGCGGCCTGACGCCGTTACGATAATGACCTGTCCGAGATCGTCGGCGGATTTTTGCGCCTCGGGCTTAGCCTTGTCTTTTGCTGCGGCCGACGCAACCTTAGCGGCGGCGGGCGAGGCGAAGATGAGGGCGGCCAGCACAAGGGCGGAGGCGCCGCCGGCCAGAAGTGAGAGTCGATGCGTCGTCATAAATGCGTTTCCTCGGCGGCGCTCCCGGCGTCCGTCTGTCGCGGCGCTCATGAGGGAGCCGATATATGTTGAGCCTGCGGGCGCAGCTATGCGTCAATATGCAAACGTTTGCAAT
>DATMTF010000036.1:0-16696 GCA_035565015.1 Asticcacaulis sp.
CTGTAATTGCTCTCGGCTCCGGTCTTGGGATTACGACTATTGCCGAAGGGGTTGAGACAGATGAGCAGATGAAGGCGTTGATGGCTCAAGGCTGTAATGAAGCCCAGGGCTATCTGATTGGAATGCCTGTTCCTGAAAGTGAGATCGACCAGTTTTTCACTCAAAAGAGAAAAACTTCGGCGGCATAGCTCACTCAGCGCCTTCAATGAAGCCTTTAGGCTCAGGACCGTCGATCTGGCTGAGCGGGTGCGCCTGAAGGTCGTCAGTCCGACTCGATCCAGTGCGTGAAGGCGTCCAGGAAGCCGGTCAGGAACTTGGCCGTACCTTCATTGGCGACCGTATCGTCGTCGCTCAGAAGGTCCGGTTTGAAGCTGATATAGACTTCCGGCGCGCCCAGAACGCGCATGCCGAGAATGACGAGGGTCGAGCGCACTTGCGATTGCATGACCGCCGTGCCCTGACTACCGGGGGAGGCGCCGGTCAGGGCGACGGGCTTGCCCGCCCAGACATTCTGGCCGTAGGGACGCGAGCCCCAGTCGAGGGCGTTCTTGGTGACGGCGGGCATGGAGCGGTTATATTCCGGCGAGACGATCAGCACGCCGTCCGCCGCCGCGATCTTGTCTTTTAACCGCAAGACCTTGGCGGGCGGTTCGGCCCACAGATCCTCATTATAAAGGGGCAGGTCCATATCGATATAGTCGAAGGTGAAACGGCCCTCGGCCAGTTTTTCCAGCGCGTGCGCATAGCGCTTGTTGATCGACTCCTTGCGCAGGCTGCCGACCAGAACGGCGATGTTCAGCATATCAGGCTTCCTTATTGAGTTCGTCTTCGACGGCGGCGATCAGGCGCGGATCGTCCACGCCGACATCCGGCGCAAAGCGTTCGACAATTTCGCCGTCGCGCGCAATCAGGAATTTCTCGAAATTCCACAAAATTTCGCCGGGCGGGCTGACCGGTATGCCGAACTGCTCCAGACGCTCACGCATCGGCCCGGCGCTGACCGCCTCAGGCAGGGCGCGCGTCAGGGCGGCGTACAGCGGATGCTTGTCCGGCCCGGTGACGGCGATCTTAGAAAAGAGCGGAAAGGTCACGTCGTAGGCCGTCGAACAGAAACTGGCGATCTCGTCGTCCGCGCCCGGTTCCTGACCGAGAAAATCGTTGGCGGGGAAGGCGAGGATGTCAAAACCGCGCGACCTGTTGCGGCGATAAAAGGCCTCCATCTCGGCATATTGCGGCGTCAGTCCGCATTTTGACGCGACATTGACGATCAGCAAGACCTTGCCGCGAAAATCGCTGAGCTGCGTCGGCGTTCCGTCGATACGGCGCAATGAGAAATCTTCTGATCCGGCCATGCTGTCTCCTTGCAGATGCAAAAAGTAGCTTATCCAGACCCACGCGCGACGACCAGAGCCTATGTCGTCCATCACCGTCTGTTGACCTGTTCTGCATTGCAATATGATCGTCCTGCCGGTAAAAGCCTTACGACAACATACGAAAAACCACTTGTAATCGCATAGGAAAAGCGAACAGTGATCGGTATCTTAGGCGGACTGGCCGCGGGGGCGGTGATGACGGCGGGCGCGACAGCGGGGCCGCCGCCGGAGGTTTTGCAGGCGCAGGTCGGGCAGGCGCAGGCGCAGACGAGCGCCTTTGCGCGGTTGCTGCCGGCGGACTGCATCGCCGACGGCGGCGACCGCTTCCTGCCGCGCCGCAAGCTGGTCGAGCGCGTGCTCAGCGACCATCCGATCGTTATCGACGCCGCGTCCTTTTCCGGCCCGGAACTGCCGATCGGCCAGCGCATCGCCAGGGCGTGTGACGCCAATGGCTGCCATGACGATGGCTATGGCGCGCTGAACAAGCTGGCTGCGGCCATGCTGGCGCAGCGCAGCGATGCGCAGTTTCAACTTGTCTGGATCGGGCAGGGCGCCGAACCGGAGGCGCCCGCCGACCGGATTGCCGCCTTCTACGATCTGAGCCGCGCCACCTATCGCATACGCTGCCTGGGCGCCGCCCCGCCGCCGCCCGTCGCGCCGCAGGTGGTCGCCGCCCTGCCGGAAGCTCCGGTCCAGACGCCGCAACAGTCGGCGCCGAAGCCGGACAAGCCCGATACATCCGAACAGGGCCCGCGCGGCCTGTTCGGCGCCTTGTCGAAAATCCGCATCGCCTCCTCGATCGCCGAGACCGACAAGAGCGATTACACCAAGCGCGATCCGGCCAAGCTGTCCTATGTGCGCAACGCCGCCAATGACGATGCGGTTCTGTCGGTCAAGGGCGTCGCTGTGACGCCGGCGATTGCGAGCTGGGGCGACGCCGACGACGAGACAGCGGGCTACGGCACGATCAAGCCGTTCGTCGGCTATGAGCGCATTTCCAGCCAGTCGCACAGCTCCGAAATCAACAATGTCGATCTGGGGCTGCGCGGCCAGTACCGTTTCGGCCAGTATGACGGCCTGCCGGCTTTCAACGGCGCCTTGAGCGCGGCCTATGAGACGGATGACCGGTTCAAATCCTCGCTGACGCGCATCGAGGCGACCCTGTCGCCGCCGTGGGCGGCGTGGCTGCGCGAACGGCATCTGATTCAGGAAGACAAGAACTGCGTCTGGTGCCAGAGTACGGGCCTGACCCTGACGACCGACTATGTCAATGTCGGCAATCCCGGAGAAAAGTCGGCTCTGGACAACCTGCCGCAGTTCGCGCGCGTCGGGTTTGACGCTGGCTGGTCCGTGCAATGGAAGCCGCATCCCGACATGGCCAGCCTTGGTCTCGACGTCCAACTCGCCGACAGGCAGGATGTGACCGGCAATTCCGCCACCGCGACGCGACTGACGACACGCGCCACCTATTATCCGTCGGCGGACAGCCATGTCGTTCTGGGCCTGCAATACGACAAAGGCAAGGATCTGAGTTCCCTGACCCCCATCGACACCTGGATGATCACCTGGGGCTATCGCCAGTAATGCGGCTGCGGCTGGCCACGCCTGACGATATTCCGGCCTTGCGCGATCTGATCGAAGACTCGGTCATGCGCCTGCAGGCGGGCGACTATTCCGAAGCGCAGCGCCGGGCGGCCCTGGGGACGGTGTTCGGCATCGACACGGCCTTGCTGCGCGACCAGACCTATTTCGTCATCGAGATCGACCATGTGATTGCGGCCTGCGGCGGCTGGAGCTTTCGCCGCACGCTTTACGGCGCCGACGCCGTGGCGGGCAAGGACGACGCGCGGCTCGATCCGGAAAGGGATGCGGCGCGCATCCGCGCCTTTTTCGTGCGCCCCGGCTATGAACGGCGCGGCCTGGGGCGCAGGCTGCTTGACGCCTGCGAGGCGGCGGCGCGCGAGGCCGGTTTCACGCGCGCTGAAATGGGCGCCACCCTGACCGGCGTGGCCCTCTATCAGGCCTGCGGCTATGCGCCGGTAGAGACGACGACGGCGCCCTTGCCGGACGGCCTGAGCCTGCCGATCGTGCGCATGGGCAAGGCGTTGTGATCCTTTATGCCGACGCGCATCTTCTGATTGTCGACAAACCGGCGGGCCTGCTCAGCGTGCCGGGGCGGGGAGAAGCCAATCAGGACTGCCTGATCACGCGCCTGCAAACCGACTATCCTGACGCGCTGACGGTGCATCGCCTCGATATGGCGACCTCTGGCGTGATGGCGTTCGCACGCGGGGCTGAGGCGCAGCGCGCCCTGTCAATGGCCTTTGCAGAACGCCGCGTCGCCAAGACCTATATCGCCGTCGTCGCCGGTCTTGTGGCGGAGGATGCGGGCGAGGTCGATCTGCCGCTGATCTGCGACTGGCCGAACCGCCCGCGGCAAATGGTCGATCATGCGGTCGGCAAGCACGCCCTGACGCGTTATCGCGTTGTGGAGCGTGGCGAAGGCGTAACCCGCGTCGACCTGGAGCCGGTCACGGGCAGATCGCATCAGTTGCGCGTCCATATGGCCGCGCTCGGCCATCCGATCCTTGGCGATCCCTTCTATGCGCCGCCTGACGTGCGGGCGATGAGCGCGCGGCTCCTGCTGCATGCTGCGGCGCTGAGCCTGCCGCATCCGCACAGCGGCGAGACCCTGCGCTTTACGGCGAAGCCCGCGTTCTGAACATGAACATGGTCCCGCTCCCATGAGACGTGGCGTTTCTCGCAGGCGCGGCAAGCTTCTGAAACTTATGAATTTACGTCTCCGGCCTCGCAAACGGCTGTGGCAAATCGGCGACAGGGCGGCGATTGACGCCAACCCGGCATGGCGTACTATGGTCGCATAAGCCGCAAAGGCAGACCGCGCCACAGATTCGAACGTCCCATGCCCCATTTTACGCCCGGTCGCCCACCGACCATCTACGATGTCGCCGCCCTGTCCGGCGTCGGCCGCACCACCGTGTCGCGCGTCCTCAACGGCGACGCCCATGTCGCCGACGCGACGCGCGAGCGGGTGCAGGCGGCGGTGCGTAAACTACGTTACCGCGTCAACCCGCAGGCGCGGCTGCTGGCGGGCGGACGACCGCACGCCCTGATGGTCATCTATCCGGTCAATGACGAGGTCGGGCCGAACACCTGGTATAACTTGCTGATCGAAAGCGGCGCCCTGCGCGCCTGCGGCAAGGCCGGTTTGCAACTCATCATGCAGCAGGTCTTTCCCCATTCCTTAAGCAAGCACGCGCGGGTGATGGAGCTGATCGACAGTCACGCCTGCGACGGCATGATCCTGGCGCCGCCCTTTTCCGACGACGCCGAGCTGATCGCCATGATCAAGGCGAGGCACATGCCGCTGGCCTGTCTGGCGGCGGGACCGGCGACGCGCGATCTGGCGCCGGGCGTCGGCATCGACGATGAGGCGGCGGGCTACGATCTGACGCGCTATCTGCTCGATCAGGGCCATTGCCGCTTCGCCTTCATGGACGGGCTGAAGGACCATTTGTCGGCCAGTCTGCGCTATGCCGGTTTCCGCCGCGCCCTGCAGGATGCGGGCCTCGATCCTGACGAAGCCGCCACGGCGCGCGGCAATCTGACCTTTCTGGGCGGGCAGGACCAGTTGCCGGTCCTGCTGGCGCAGCGTCCGACGGCGGTGATCTGCGCCAATGACGACATGGCGGCGGGCGCTTTGTATCGCGCGCACCAACTGGGCGTGAAGACGCCGGATGAGGTCAGCATTGTCGGCTTCGACGACGCGCCGTTTACCCAGATGGTCTGGCCGCCGCTGACCACCATCTCGCAACCGGTGTTCGCCATGGCGCAGCGCGTGGTCGATATTGTTGTGCAAGTTATTTCCGACCCGCACGCGCCGGTCGATTACGAACTGGTCCCGCACCGGATCGTCAGGCGCGATTCCGCTGCGCCGCCCGCTCAGGACAGGCTTCAGGCCACGAACCCCGCCACGCCCTGATCGGCGCGGATTTCAAAGCGGCGCTGCGAGAAACAGGTGAAGTCGCGTTTCACCACCGTATCGACCGACATCCATTCGCCCAGCGCCATGTCTGGCGTCAGGGTCAGGCGCACAAAGCCGTTATAGGCGTCGTCGGCGGCCAGAACCTCGTCATTGCGTTCGGCCAGGGCCTGCGCCAGATGCAGGTCGGGCAGCCAGCTATCCAGCCAGCGCGTCGAGCTGGAAATGGCGGTGACGCCCAGTTCGGCGGCGACCGGCGCGCCGCTTGCGTCATGCAACGCATTGGCCCAGGCGGTGTGGCTGTCGCCTGACAAGACAATGGCGCGCGCGCCGGCCTGGCGGATCAGGTCATAGAGCCGTTCGCGCTCCGCCGGATAACCGTCCCAGGCGTCGAGATTGAACGGCATCGGATCGTCGCTGCCGAACAGGTCCATGAAGGTATCGAGCTTGCGCCGCGCGTCATCGGGCAGGGCGGCGGCGACCTCCTCGACGCGCACCGGCAGCTTGCGCACGTCCGGTCCGTTGACGCGCGCCATCACCACCTGATTGCCGAATATCTGCCAGCGCACGCCATCCCTGACCGAGCCACTCAGGGTGTTCGCCAGCCAGTCGCGCTGCGCCGCGCCCAGCACCTGCCGCGACGGATCGTCAAGCCTTTGCCGGAACGCCGCCAGATCGGGAGTCCCGTCCGCCAGATAGGTCAGGTCTTGCGCATAATCGAGCTGTCTGGAGCGCGCCAGCAGCCGCGTCTCCAGCATGACCAGTTCGGCCAGATCGCCAAAGCGAAAGCTGCGATAGATGTCATCGATATCGGCGCCCGGCGCCGGATCGCGCACCGGCATCCACTCGCGCCACGCCTTGATGGCGGCGGCCTTGCGCGCAGACCAGTCGCCTTCGCCCGCATTATGGTTCTGCGCCCCGTCGCGCCACGGATTGTTGCAGATTTCGTGGTCGTCAAACACGCAGATCCACGCCGCGCGCGCATGGGCGGCCTGCAGGTCGGGATCGCGCTTATACTGAGCGTGGCGCGTGCGGTAATCTTCCAGCGAGACGGTCTCGCGCATCGGCTCCGGTATGCGCATCAGCACCCGGCCATTGCCCATGCCGTAATCGGTCGGCCCGGCGCCGTATTCATAGATATAGTCGCCGAGAAACACGACCGCGTCGATCTCGCGCAGCTCGGTTATGGCGCGATAGGCGTTGAAATAGCCGCCCGGATAAAGGGCGCACGAGGCGGCGGCCAGCACGACTCGCTCGGTCTTTTCGGGCAGGGTGCGCGTCAGACCCACAGGCGAGGTTACGTCCCCGGCGATAAAACGATAATGGTAGGGCCGCCCGGCCTTCAGCCCTCCGGCGTCGATCTTCACCGTATAGTCGCGGCTGAAGTCGCACCATTGGCGACCCTGCGCGACCGGCGCATGGAAACTGTCGTCCTCGGCGATCTGCCACACGACCTCCAGACCCGATTCCGACCCGCTGATCCGCGTCCATAAAATCACCCGGTCCTGCAACGGATCGCCCGAAGCGACGCCATGATCGAAGCGCGGCCCCTTCACGACCGCAGGCGCCGACGCGCCCAAAGCCGGGGCGACGCCCAGAGTCCCGAACGCCAATAAGGCGCGTCTGCGATTCATCACCATGGTTCGCCCCAACCTGTGGATAAACCGGCGGATAGGGTGTTTCGGTGACAGGGGTTTGGCGATTGCGTGACGGTTTTACGTGAAAAAACTTAACGACATGAAGGCTCTGTGGGGTTGAACCCTCGCCTGCGGGGCGTAAAAAGGAGCGGATAAGGAGACGTCATGACCCAGCCGAAGATTCTGCTCACTCGTCCGTGGCCGCAAGGGGCGCAAAGCTGGTTGCAGGACCGCTTCGACGTGACGATCCATCCGGGGCCGGGACTTGATGAGGCGGCGCTGAGCGAAGCCCTGCTGGCCTACGATGCGCTGGGGACCGCGGTGAACGATAAACTCAGCGCAGACGTCTTCGCCCAGCCCCATCCACGCGCGAAGCTGATCGCCAATTTCGGCGTCGGCTATGAGCATATCGACGTCACGGCGGCGAAGGCGGCGGGCCTGATCGTGACCAATACGCCCGACGTGCTGACCGAGGCGACGGCGGACATCGCCCTGATGCTGATGCTGATGGCCTCGCGCCGGGCGGGCGAGGGCGAACGGCAGGTGCGCGCCGGACAGTGGAAGGGCTGGGGGGCCAAGGCGCTGATGGGGCAGTCTTTGCAAGGCAAGACGCTGGGACTGGTCGGTTTCGGACGCATCGCGCAGGCGACGGCGCGCAAGGCGCGGCGCGCGCTCGATATGCGCATCCTCTATTACAGCCGCCGCCGCGCGGCGCCGCCGGTCGAGGCCGAGACGGAGGCGCGCTATGTGTCCTCGCTCGACGATCTTATGGCCCAGTCCGATGTCGTCTCCCTGCATGTGCCGGGCGGCGCGGACACGCATCACCTGATCGACGCGGTCAGGTTGACGCGGATGAAGCCCAGCGCCATCCTGATCAACACCGCGCGCGGGGCGGTGGTCGATGAGGCGGCGCTGGCCCAGGCCCTGCTGGACCGGCGCATCTGGGCGGCGGGCCTCGACGTCTATGAGCATGAGCCCGTCGTGCATCCCGACCTCCTGGGGCTCGACAACGCCGTGCTGCTGCCGCATCTCGGCAGCGCCACGGTGGAGACGCGCGAGGCGATGGGGATGCGCGCGGCGGAGAATATCGCTCTGTTTTTCGCCGGACAGCCGCCCCGTGACGCCCTCTGACGCGGTAACGGACGCGGCGCGCGCATGGCTGGCGCAACAGGCGCCCTTGGTTCTGGGCGTCTGCGCCGCGCAGGGCGCGGGCAAAACGACCCTGTGCGCAGAGGTCAAGACCCGGCTGGAGGCCGAGGGATGGCGCGTCGCCGTGCTGTCGCTCGACGATCTTTACCTGTCGCATGCAGCGCGCGCCGATCTGGCGCGGCGCGTCCATCCTTTATTCGCTGTGCGCGGCGTTCCCGGCACGCACGATGTCGGCCTCGGCCTCAGCGTCCTCGACGCCCTGCGCTCAGGCGGAACGGCGCGCCTGCCGCGCTTCGACAAGGGCCGCGACGACCCCATGCCTGAAACCGACTGGCCGGAGATCACGGCGCCCGACCTGATCCTGTTTGAAGGCTGGTGCGTCGGCGTCCCCCCGCAGGCCGAGGCCGATCTGGCCGCGCCCGTCAATGCGCTGGAGCGCGACGAAGACCCGGACGGGATCTGGCGGCGCGCGGTCAATGACGCGCTGGCAGGGCCTTACCATGCGTTATGGTCGCGCCTCGACCGTCTGGTCTTCCTCGCAGCGCCGGACTTCGCCACGGTCCTGCGCTGGCGCACCGAGGCCGAACACAAACAGACCGGCCCGCGCCGGATGAGCGACTCAGAGGTCGCGCGCTTCGTGCAATCTTATGAACGCCTGACGCGCCATGCGCTTGACGTCTTACCGCAGCGCGCCGATCTGAGCTTACGCCTCGACGCAGATCGCCGCCTTATCGCGACGACTTCTTGACCAGAAACATGGCGGCGTCGGCCTCGGACAGCCACGCTTCGGCGGAGGCCTGACCGGCGAAGCCGCGCACGCCGAACGAGCCGCCGGTCTTGAGATAAAGGCCGTTATGCTCGAACGTCCCCATCATCAGCTCGGCCTCCAGCTTCATCGCCTTGACGCGCGCCGATTGCAGGTCGGCGTGACGCAGAAGCACGGCGAATTCGTCCCCGCCCATGCGCCCGACGCTGTCGCCTTCGCGCACATTGGCGTTGAGCGTCTCGGCGACATAGACCAGCGCCGCATCGCCCGCCGCATGGCCATAGGCGTCGTTGACCGCCTTGAAATTATCCATATCGACATAGATCAGGGTCGCCTCTTCGCCATAGCGCTTGCAGTCGGCCATGGCGCGCGTCGCTTCGCGCAGAAAGGCGCGGCGGTTGAGCGTCGGGGTCAGCACATCATGATCGGCCTGGGCCTGCGCGTTCTGCAAAAGCTGGTTCTGTCGCTCCAGTTGCGCGCGCAGCTCGACGATCTCGGCCTGAAGATGCGCGACGGCGTCGCGCGCGCTTTGCGGCCACAACGAATCTGCGGCGCTCTCAGCGGGCGTAGGCGCAGGCGTCAGCGCCGCAGCCAGTTTCGCCTGATGGTCATGCACAGGCGAGGACGCGGCCTCAGCCTGCCGCTGATCAGCGAAATACTGGGCCAGCAGGTTCTGCATCGACGCGGTAATCGCCCGCGCGGGCGGCGCATCGTCGCTTGCGGCGGATACAGGCGTCTGCGCGCCAGCCGGGAAGAGGTTGGAATCGAGGCCCATCTGTTCGGAAAGGTTGGAAAAACGCGATCCGTTCTGGCCGCGCGTACAGGTTTTAACAAAGCACGGAAGCCCGAAAAACACAATGCGGCGCCCCTGATTTATCAGCCTTAATGAAGGCTTGCAGTCGAGGGCTTCGCCGCTATACTCCGCGCCTTTCCAAAAGGCGGCTCCCCTCCGCCGTGACAAGGACTTCGCCATGCCGTCCCGCCTCAATCCAGACAGCGCGCCAGATAGCGCGCCAGTCGCCATCATCATGGGATCGCGCTCCGACTGGCCGACGCTGAAATGCGCCGCCGCCGTGCTGGATCAGCTTGGCGTCGCCTATCAGGCGCAGGTGATTTCGGCGCACCGCACCCCCAGGCGTATGGTTGAGTTCGCCGAGGGCGCCAGGGCGGCGGGCTATAAGGTGATTATCGCGGGCGCGGGCGGGGCCGCGCACCTGCCCGGCATGACGGCCTCCATGACCACATTGCCGGTGCTGGGTGTGCCGGTGCCGGTGCGCGACGGCCTCAAGGGCATAGATTCGCTGCTCAGCATTGTGCAGATGCCGGGCGGCGTACCGGTCGGCACGCTGGCGGTCGGCGAGGCGGGCGCCAGAAACGCCGGACAACTGGCGGCGCAGATTCTGGCGCTCAGCGATCCGGCCCTGGCCGAACGCCTCGAAGCCTTCCGCGCCGCCCAGACCGACAGCGTACCCGAAACGGTGGAAGACTGATGCCATCTAAACCTTTGTCCGCGCCTTTGCCCTTAGGCGCGACCATCGGCATGCTGGGCGACGGACAACTGGGCCGCATGCTGAGTCTGGCCGCCAGCCGCCTCGGCTTCAAAACGGCGGTGTTCGGCCCCGAAGACGGCAGCCCCGCCGCGCAGGTCTCGGCCTCGGCCATCGTGGCCGGCTATGACGATGAAGACGCGCTGCGCCGCTTCGCGGATCGGTGCGACCTCATCACGCTGGAATTCGAGAACATCCCCGCCGCGACGCTGGAGTTTCTGACCGGGCTCGGCAAGGTGGTCGCGCCCGGCGCCCACGCCTTGCGCATCACGCAGGATCGCGTGCTGGAAAAGAGCTTCGCGCGCGAACAGGGCGTAGCGACGGTCGATTTCCGCGCTATCGACACGCTCGACGATCTGAAAACCGCGCTGGCGGCGCTGGGAACGCCGTCCCTGTTAAAGACGCGCCGCGACGGTTATGACGGCAAGGGACAGGTGTGGATCAGGGACGTCAGCGAGGCCGAAGCGGCCCTGACGGCGGTCGGCGGCAAGCCGTCGATACTGGAGGCCAGGGCCAGCTTCACGCGTGAGATTTCGGTGGTGGCGGCGCGCGGCTGGAATGGCGAGATCCGCGCCTTTCCGATCGGCGAGAACCATCATGTGGGCGGCATCTTATCGACTACGCTCGCGCCCGCGCCGGTCAGCGACGACGTGACCAGGGCCGCGCACGACATCGCTCGCCGCGTGCTGCAAGGGCTCGACTATGTCGGCGTGCTGGCGGTCGAGCTGTTCGTGCTGGACGGCGATGTGCTGGTGCTGAACGAGATTGCGCCGCGCGTGCATAATTCCGGCCACTGGACGCAGGAGGGTTGCGTCTGCGATCAGTTCGAGCAGCATATCCGCGCGGTGACGGGCTGGCCGCTCGGCGATCCGTCCGCGCGCTGCACGGTCGAGATGACCAACCTTTTGGGCGACGATATTCTCGACTGGCCGCGCCTCGCCGCCGAGCCGCGGGCGCAACTGCACGTCTATGACAAGGCCGAACCGAGACCGGGCCGCAAGATGGGCCATATCAACCGGATCAAGTCCTGATGTTTCTCCTCTCCCTGACCTATAAGGTTCCGCTCGATGTGGTGGACCAGCACCTCGACGCCCATGTGGCGTGGCTGAAAGAAGGCTATGCGTCCGGCATGGTCCTCGCTTCAGGCCGCAAGGTTCCACGCTCCGGCGGCGTGATCTTCGCCAAGGGCGAGCGCGAAACCGTCGAAGCCTATGCGCGCCGCGACCCGTTCGCGATCAATGGCGTGGCCGACTACATGCTCACCGAAATCAACCTGACCATGACCGCCGAAGGACTTGAGGGCCTTAAAGAGTAGGGCTTTTCTTATGCCTCCCCATCTTGATGGGGAGGGGGACCGCACGAAGCCGCGCAGCGGCTGAGATGTGGTGGTGGGGTTTCTTACTTTTACTTGCGCGTTCAAACAAAAAGGCGGCCCTGACGAGCCGCCTTTTGCATTTTCCTGACGAAGACGCCTTACGCTGCTCGCAGTCTCTGGATGAACTGCGCCACCTCGCTGTGCATGTCCTCGGAGCGTTGCTCCAGATCGGCGGACAGGCTGAGCAGGGACTGGGCCGACTGGCCCGCGCCCTCGGCGCCTTCCTGCACGACGCTCATATGCGCGGTGACGTCGCGGGTGCCGTCGGCGGCGCGGTTGGTGTTGCCCGCGATCTCCTGCGTCGCGGCGCCCTGTTGCTCGACCGAGGCGGCGATAGCGGTGGTCAGGCCGCCAATATCCTCGATGGTGCGCACGATGGCGCCGATGCTGTCGACCGTCGTATGGGTGGCCGACTGGATTTCGGCGATCTTGGAACGGATGTCGTCGGTCGCCTTGGCCGTCTGTTGCGCCAGTTGTTTAACTTCGGAGGCGACGACCGCAAAGCCCTTACCCGCTTCGCCCGCCCGCGCCGATTCGATGGTCGCGTTGAGCGCAAGAAGGTTGGTCTGGGCCGCAATGGCCTGAATCAGGTTGATGACCTCGCCGATCTGACCGGCGGCGGCGCTTAAGCTCTGGATGGCTTCTTCGGAGCGCGACGCCTCGCTGACCGCCATCTGCGATACCTGCGAGGTGCGCGCGACCTGCTGGTTGATCTCATGCACGCTGGCCGACAGCTCCTCGGTGGCGGCGGCGACGCTCTGCACATTGTTGGCGGCGTCGACGGCGGCGTGGTTGACGGTCTGGATCAGCCCGACCGCACGACCGGCGTTTTCGGCCAGGTTGCGCGCCGATTCGGCGACCGTGCGCGACGAGACGGCGAAGCGATGGGCCAGTTCGCCCATGCTCTTTTCAAACTCGCCCGCAATGCGGTTACGTTCGGCGCGCATGTTTTCGGCGACGCGCATATCTTCTTCTTCCTGATGCGCCTTGAGCGTCTCGACCTCCTGCGCTCGGTCGCGCAGGGTGCGGATCGAACGCCACAGCGACGACACCTCGTCCTTGCCGCGCGTTTCGGGGATGGCCGTGTCGTAGGCGCCTTCGGAGATGCGCACCACGCTGTCGGTGACCTGTTGCAGCGGGCGCGAGATCGAGCGGATGGCGACCCAGAGCGAAGCGCCGATCAGCAGCAATATGCCCGCGGCGGCGATGGCCAGAAACTGCCCGGAGCGCTCCTGCTTGTAGCGCTGCATATCGGCCCGCGACTGATCCAGATTGCTCTGGATATGCTTGACCATCGCGTCGATATTGGCCTGGAACTGCTTGCGGTTGTTGCGATTGGCGTCGTTATTGCCCTGTTCGTTGGCCGCCTGCGGCGACACCTGCACGCCCAGGCGCGAAGTCTCGCTGCGGAAGGCGATAAACTCCTGCGCCTTGGCGTACACGCCGTCGAATTCCGGCAGTTCGCCCGGTTTGAGATCGGCCTTCCAGTCGGCCAGCAGCGCCTTGATCTGATCCAGCTCCTTGTCGATGCCCTTGGCGAACTTGGCGGCCTCTGTGGTGTCATGCGACATATAGACGCCGCGCGAATCCATGACGACCGCGGTGACGAGCCGGTTCAGATGCTCGCCGCGATAAGCGTTTTCATGCGCCCGATCGGCGCTCAGAAGCATGTGATTGTAGTCGTTGATGGTCATCAGGCCGAGCCCGGTGATCGCCGACGCCATCAGGGCGAAACCGGCGACAAGCGCTAAGATGCGGAATTTGATCGTCATGAGGAGTGGCCTCCAGAAGGTACGCTACAATTTTGACACAATGGTAGAATGCCGAGGTTAAGGGTTTGATAAGCGCGTTTGTTGTGCGCAAGCCCGCCTCAACCTCTTGCCATTTGCATCGCGGCGCAGCACAAATCGTCCTGAACGCCTCAGGAGAAAAAGACCATGAAAACCCGCGCCGCCGTCGCCTTCGAGGCGAAAAAGCCGCTTGAGATCGTCGAGCTGGATCTGGAAGGCCCCAAGGCGTTCGAGGTGCTGGTCGAAATCAAGGCGACGGGAATCTGCCACACCGACGCCTATACGCTGGACGGGCTGGATTCGGAGGGCCTGTTCCCCTCGGTTCTGGGCCACGAAGGCGCAGGGATCGTGCTTGAGGTCGGTCCGGGCGTCACCTCGGTCAAGCCCGGCGATCACGTCATCCCGCTCTACACGCCTGAATGCCGCCAATGCAAATCCTGCCTGAGCCGCAAGACCAATCTCTGCACCGCCATCCGCGGCACGCAAGGCAAAGGTTTGATGCCGGACGGCACGACGCGCTTTTCCTATAAGGGTCAGCCGATTTACCACTATATGGGCTGCTCGACCTTCAGTAATTACACGGTCATGCCGGAGATCGCTGTGGCGAAGATCCGCGACGACGCCCCGTTCGACAAGGCCTGCTATATCGGCTGCGGCGTCACCACCGGCGTCGGGGCGGTGGTGAACACGGCGAAGGTCGAGCCGGGCGCCAACGCCATCGTCTTCGGCCTCGGCGGCATCGGTCTCAACGTCATTCAGGGCCTGAAAATGGTCGGGGCCGACCGGATTATCGGCGTCGATATCAACGACTCTAAGGCCGAATGGGGCCGTCGCTTCGGCATGACGCATTTCGTCAACCCGACGAAAATGTCCGGCGATCTGGTCGCGCATCTGGTCGAACTGACGAACGGCGGCGCCGACTATACGTTCGACTGCACCGGCAACACCAATGTCATGCGCACGGCGCTCGAAGCCTGCCATCGCGGCTGGGGCGAAAGCATCATTATCGGCGTGGCCGAGGCGGGCAAGGAAATCTCCACCCGTCCGTTTCAGCTCGTCACCGGGCGCGTCTGGAAAGGCTCGGCCTTTGGCGGCGCGCGCGGCCGCACCGATGTGCCGAAGATCGTCGATTGGTACATGGACGGCAAGATCGAGATCGACCCGATGATCACCCACAGCTTCGGTCTTGAGGATATCAACAAAGCCTTCGACCTGATGCATGCGGGCGAGAGCATCCGCTCTGTGGTGGTGTTCTGACGCCGCAGAGTCTTTATGAAATACTTGTGCGAGCGGCTTCACTTTCATGTGACCTTCCGTGCGCGTAAAGGTTAACCTGTCGATGGAGGGCGCTGTGAAGACACTTAAGGAAGGTGGAATGTTCACCATTGATTTTCTGTCTCAGCATCGCGTATTCGGCGGCGTTCTGTATTTCATCCGCCATGACAGCGCGGCGACAAACTGCCCGATGACGGCCTCGGTTTTCGTGCCGGACGCCGACGAGCGGCGCACCGACGCGCCGTTTCCGGTGCTGTACTGGCTGTCGGGCCTGACCTGCACGGCCAGCAACTTCACCGAAAAGGCCGGCGCCTATCGCAAGGCGGCGGAGCTGGGCCTGATCGTGGTCGCGCCCGACACCAGCCCGCGCGGCGACAATGTCGCCAATGACGAGGCCTACGATCTGGGGCAGGGGGCGGGTTTCTACCTTGACGCCACCGAAGCGCCGTGGCGCGCGCATTTTCGCATGGAGTCCTACATCACCCGCGACCTGATCGAGATGATCGAGGCCAACTTCCCCGCCGATCCGGGACGGCGCGGAATCAGCGGCCATTCGATGGGCGGTCACGGCGCCCTGACCCTGGCCATGAATTATCCGCACCTCTACCGTTCGGTGTCCGCCTTTGCGCCCATCGCCTCGGTTCTGCATGCGCCGTGGGGCGAAAAGGCGATGGGCGCC
The DNA here is from genome assembly GCA_035565015.1 of Asticcacaulis sp. Classification (GTDB taxonomy): domain Bacteria; phylum Pseudomonadota; class Alphaproteobacteria; order Caulobacterales; family Caulobacteraceae; genus Asticcacaulis. The sequence continues at coordinate 15,595 of DATMTF010000036.1, forward strand.
TATCTCGGACCCGACCGCGCGGCCTGGGAGCGCTACGACGCCGCTTTGCGCCTGTCGCAGGGCAAGGGCGCGCCTTTCGACGACATTCTGATCGATCAGGGCCTGGCCGACAGCTTTCTCGACAGCCAGCTCATGCTCGACCTGCTGGAGCAGGCGGCGCAGGCGGCGGGTCAGACCCTCACCCTGCGCCGTCACGCAGGCTATGATCACAGCTATTACTTCATCCAGAGTTTCATCGACGATCATCTGACCTTCCACGCGCAACGCCTGAAGTGAAAACGTCAGGCGATGCTTGACTTTGCGCCGCAAAGCCCGTAAACGCGCCGCTTCCGGTCCGAAACTCTTATTTGGGACCGGTCATAACGGGTGATCCTGAACGCCGCCGTTGCAATCGCCTTCCGCAAAGTGCGGGAAGCCGGCCAGGGTTGATATTAAAGGTACGATATGTCCAAGCGCCACAGCGCCAAGTACAAACTCGACCGCGTCATGGGTGAAAACCTGTGGGGCCGTCCCAAGTCCCCCGTCAATAAGCGCTCCTACGGCCCCGGCCAGCACGGTCAGCGCCGCAAGTCCAAGACCTCGGACTTCGGCCTGCAGCTCAAGGCCAAGCAGAAGCTGAAGGGCTATTACGGCAATATCACCGAAAAGCAGTTCCTGCGCACCTACGAAGAAGCGTCGTGCCGCAAGGGCAACACTTCGGAAATCCTGATCTCGCTGCTGGAATCGCGCCTCGACGCGCTGGTTTACCGCGCCAAGTTCGTGCCGACCGTCTGGGCGGCGCGTCAGTTCGTCAACCACGGCCACGTCCTGGTCAATGGCAAGCGCGTCAACATCCCGTCTTACCGTGTCAAGCCGGACGACGTCGTCGAAGTGCGCGAGCGTTCGCGCAATATGGCGCTCGTCCTCGAAGCCCTGCAATCGCCTGAGCGCGATGTGCCGGACTATATCGAGCTGGACGCCAAGGGCATGAAGGCGAAGTTCCTGCGCCTGCCGGAACTGGCCGAAGTGCCGTACCCGGTCAAGATGGAGCCGAACCTGATCGTCGAATACTATTCGTCGTAAGCCTCGGCCAGGACTGAAAAGTGAAACCCCGGAAGAGCAA
>DATMTF010000037.1:0-13627 GCA_035565015.1 Asticcacaulis sp.
ATTTTTTGATAAACACGGAAATATAACGAAATTTTAGATGCCCCCTGCAATGGCGCCCATTCAGTGGGCGAAATGCAATATCATATGTGAAAATTTATGCTGCGCCTTTACAATGCAGCCAGACAGGAGGACACATAATGCTTGACCGCCGTAAGCTGCTCGCCGCAGCCCTGGCCGCGCCGTTCGCGTCGTCGCCGCTGAGGGCGCAGACCCTGACCGACGAACAGCGCTCGGCCCTGAAAAAGGCCAATGCCGACCCGACCCTGGCCCCCGACCTGCTGCTGCCGGCAAAGGAGATGGCCTGGTGGCGCGACGCCAAGTTCGGCGTGTTCATCCATTGGGGCCTTTACGCCATTCCGGCCAGGGGCGAATGGCACATGTTCAACGACAAGGTGTCGCCGGAGGATTATGCGAAACTGGCGCAGCAGTTCAACCCGCGCCACTACGACCCCGACGCGTGGGCGAAACTGGCGAAGCTGGGCGGCGCGCGCTACATGGTGATGACCGCCCGCCACCACGACGGCTTCGCCATGTGGAACAGCCCGGCCAGCTACCGTCATTTCGACGCGATGCATTCGGCGGCGCACCGCGACCTGATCGCGCCCTATGTCCGCGCCGTCCGCCGCGAAGGCCTGCGCGTCGGCCTCTATTATTCGCCGCTCGACTGGCGCTTCCCGGCCTATTTCCATCCGAAGGAAATGCCCGAAAACGCCGCCCTGCTCAAACGCCAGACCTATGCTCAGGTCGAAGAGCTGATGCGCAATTACGGCCATATCGACATTCTGTGGTGGGACGGCGGCTGGCTGGCGCACAAGGGCACGGACGCCGACGCCGCCTGGTTCTGGCAGCCGGACAAGCTGAACCGCATGGTGCGTAAATATCAGCCGGAAATCGTCATCAATCCGCGTTCGGGCTGGCAGGGCGATTACGATGTCGCCGAAGGCCCCGGCCCGATCTCCGGCCCGATCCGCGCCCGCCCGTGGGAAAAGACCTTCTCGATCAATGAAGGCGCCTGGGGCTATACGCCGGAAGACCACGTCATGACCGCCGATCAGGTCATACGGCTGATTTCCGACGCCGTGGTGCGCAACGGCAATGTCCTCGCCAATCTCGGTCCTGACCGCGACGGCGTCATCCCGCCGAAACAGGCCGAGACGCTGAAAGAGGTCGGACAGTGGCTGCACCGTCATAACCGCGCCGTTTACGGCACGCGTCCCGGCCCCCTGCAACCGGTGGACGGCGTCTATGGCGCCACCGTGACCGGCGACAGCGTCTTTATCCATATTGTCGGCTGGCCCGATGACGTCCTCACCCTGCCGCCTTTGCCCGCCAGCGTCGTCGGCGCCAGCAATCTGTCTGGCGACTCCGTGCAATGGAGCGCCGACATCCACGGCGTCAGGCTTTCCGTACCGGCAAATTCACGCGGCGGCGCCGTCACCGTGATCGAGCTGCGCCTGGCCTGAGGTTCAAAGGATTTCAGCGCAATCGAAGCTCAGAAATTGCGGAACTGAATATCAAGCCCCTTGCCGGCAAGTCCCGCCAGGTCGAGACGCCGGGATGGCGCGGATAGATTGCCGAGAGTCGGGCCCATCCGGAAATTTTGCAGGGCGAATGCGCCGCGAAAACCGATGTCTTCCAGAAGGCTGATCATCGCCTCTATATCGGCGCGATCGAGCAGGTCGGCATGGATGGTGGTCCGTACTTCCTTACCCGTCGACGCTGCCGCCACAAGCCTGAGAGAGCAAAGAAAATCGGCCCATTTGGTCATGCCGGTTATAGCCCCGAACCTGGTTTGCGGCGCCTTGAAATCCAGGGCGATAAAATCAACCAGACCCTCATCCAGAAGGCGTTCCAGCATGGCGGGCTTGGCGCCGTTGGTATCGATCTTGACCTTATACCCCATGTCTTTCAGATACCGCGCCAACTGCGGCAAGGCCGGGGACAGCGTACATTCCCCGCCTGACAGGACGACGCCTTCCAGCCGGTCCCGGCGCGAGGCCAGGAACCGCTGGATTTTCTCCGCCGGCAATCTGGCCAGGGCGCCCTTTACCAGTTCCGGATTATGGCAATAGCCGCACGCCATATTGCAGCCGGAAAACCACAGGATGCAGGCCGTATGCCCTGGATAGTCCTGGAAGGTGAAGGGCGTCAGGCCGGTGATGGGCAGTTTGCGCCACATGGCCTTAGCCTGCCGCCTCGCTGCGGAAGAGCGGCAGGTTTGACGCCCCTTCCTTGAAATGCAGCCGTTCCTTGTGCTCGCCCTTCTTGCCGAGATTGAAGCTGGCGACCGGCCGGTGATAGCCCATCACCCGCGTCCAGACGAGCGTTTCCTTATGGCAGGTCGGGCAATGGGCTTGTTCGCCGGCGAGATAGCCGTGGGTTTCGCAGACCGAAAAGACCGGCGTGATGGTGATATAGGGCAGCCGGTAATTCTCGATCACCTTGCGCACCAGGCGCTTGCACGCCTCGCCCGACGAGATGCGCTCGCTCATATAGAGGTGCAGCACCGTCCCGCCGGTATATCTGCATTGCAGGTCGTCCTGCAGATCGAGGGCTTCATACGGGTCTTCGGTAAACCCGACCGGCAACTGGCTGGAATTGGTGTAATAGATGTTGTCATCGAAACCGGCCTGAAGTATGCCGGGGTAATATTTTGCGTCCTCCTTGGCGAAGCGGTAGGTCGTGCCTTCTGCCGGCGTGGCCTCCAGATTGTAGAGGTGGCCGGTCTCTTCCTGATACAGCTTCAGGCGGGCGCGCATCACGTCGAGAATATCCAGGCACAGGGCAATGCCGCGCGGATCGGTGACGTCGTAGGCGTCGCCGGTGAAATTCCGCACCATCTCGGTCATGCCATTGACGCCGATCGTGCTGAAATGATTGCGGAAATGCGGCAGGTAACGACGCGTATAGGGGTAGAGGCCGCGATCATACATCTCCTGCACGAAGACCCGCTTCTTCTCCAGCGAGGCCCGCGCCAGGTCCATCAGCCTGTCAATTTCGGCCAGCAGGCCCGGCCTGTCGCCTTTGAACCGGTATCCGAGACGCGCCATGTTCAGGGTCGCCACCCCGATGGAGCCGGTCATTTCGGCTGAACCGAACAGGCCGTTGCCGCGCTTTTGCAGTTCGCGCAGGTCCAGTTGCAACCGGCAGCACATGCTGCGTACGGCATGGGGCGCATAGGCGTCCGGATTGGGTTCGCGCTCGCCATCCGCATTGAGCCGGTACTGGCTGCCGATGAAATTCTGGAAGTAGGAACTGCCGATCTTGGCGGTATTTTCAAATAGGGCCGCGGCCACCGGGCTGTCCCAGTTGAAATCCTCCATGACGTTTACGGTCGGGATCGGAAAGGTGAAGGGCTGGCCCTGCGCATCGCCTTCGGTCATCACCTCATAATAGGCAATGACGATCTGCTCCATTTCGGGCTGGAAATGGATATAGGTCATGTCTTCGAGCGCCGCCGCGCCCCGGCGCCTGGCCTCGGCCAGGAGGTCCGGGTCTTCGATGCCCTTGAACAGATGAAGCGTGTCGGCTGTCGGGAAGTTGTCGCGCAGGTCCGGCGGCACGGTGATATCCAGGGTGATATTGGTGAAGGGGCTTTGCTCCCAGCGCGCCGGCACATTCAGATTATAGACAAAGCTTCTGATAGCCTTCTTGATGTCATTGAACGACAGGCGATCCTTGAAGACATAGGGCGCCAGATAGGTGTCGAACGAGCTGAAAGCCTGGGCGCCGGCCCATTCGGATTGCAGGATGCCGAGGAAGTTGGCCATCTGTCCCAGCGCTTCGCGGAAATGCCGCGGCGCCCGGCTGGCCACCTTGCCCGGAACGCCATTGAAGCCTTCATCAAGCAGGGCGCGCAGGCTCCAGCCGGCGCAATAACCGGTCAGGCAGTCCAGATCATGAATATGCAGGTCGGCGCGGCGGTGGGCCTGGGCTTCTTCGGGGCCGTACACATGGTCCAGCCAGTAATTGGCGATGATCTTCCCCGCCGCATTATTGATCAGACCGGCATTGCTGTAGGCGGTATTGGCATTGGCGTTCACCCGCCAGTCCTGCCGCAGGATATATTCCTCGACCGTCTGTTTGCAGTCGACGAGACCTTCGGGGATGCCCGGCCCAGAGCGGGGGGAAAACAGGAAATCAAGGGGGCGCAGCGCGCTTTCGCCATCAGCCATGGAAACCTCCAGAATCAAAATATGGACGCAATGTTTGCAAAAACCACCATATATTGATGCAGAAACCCGGCATTGATCCCTATCAAACAGAGAAACGACATTCTCGGACGCCGCCGCAAAAGCGCGCAGGCCAGGCGGGCAATTGCCTGGGTGATGGCGAAACGACGCCATATGTCAGCCACCCGCCGCAAATGCCTGTGCGCCCGGATTACGCCCGGCCTGATCCGCATGAGCGTCAACCAGACCGTGACGCACAGCGATCAGCCCCTGTCCGACGGCGACGGGATCGCCTTCTTAGAGATGCGCGGCGTTCTGGCGACGGCGATGCCGGGATCTCTCAGCAGGCCATCGCGCGCCGACCACATGGCGCCGTCGATCTTGAGGCTGCCCACTGCCAGGCGCGCCTCGACCAGCGGATGTTCAGCCAGATTGCGGACCTGCATCCGGACATTCAGCTCGCACAGGGTCTGAATCTGCGCCTCCTCGCTGACGATTTCGTCAAGCTGGCGCCGGTGCTGCCGGAACAGGCTGCGGATCGGGCTGGTCCAGTAGTCAGCCGCGCCCAGCGTCCCGCCGCGCAGGACATGCCTGAGGCAGCGGCAGCCATAGTGACCGCACACGACAATGCGCTCAATCTGAAGGCCGTCAATCGCGTAGGCGAGCGTCGCCAGCAGGTTTGCATCCTGCGCCGAAACCTGATTGCCGAGATTTCGGTGGACCAGTCGTCCTTCCTTGCCGGAGGAGGCGATTTCCAGCGATGAGTGCGGATTGTCGCTGCAGCCGATCCATAAAATGCGCGGATCAGGCATTTTAGCGCTACGGGTGAAAACGTGCGGGTCCGCCTGGGTCTGTTCGGCGACCCAGGCCAGGTTTTTCCTGAAGATCGGGCTGCTCATTCCTTTTCCCCGTCGAGAAGACGTCCGCGACGCGCGGCCAGACGCGCGCTCAGGGCCTGAAGGTCGCAAGGCTGCAGACGCAGCCGCGCAATCGGCAGGATGACGGCGTTTTCCAGCGCGATATGTTTACGCTCATGCACCGCAAATTCGGTCAGAAGCGTTCGCAGGCCCGCATTCAGGGCCGGAGATTTTCGCTCTGACCGCGCCCTGACCAGGGCCGTCAGCAGGGTGGAGACCCGGTCGCCATCCGACCGGTGTTCGCCGCTCAGGACGCCAAGCACATGTTCGAGATCGTCATCAGGCGCAGCGCGCCGGCGAAGCAGCGGAAACAGATCCTCCTCCTCATCCAGCACATGCAACGGCATGTCCTGTTCCAGAAAAGCGATGACCTCATTCATGCCCTCTGCGTTATAAGCCGCCGCTGTGGCCAGGCTGTCGATAAGCCGGCACAATTGCCGATGACGGTAATGTTCGGCGAACAGCCAGTTCAGCGGCTCGTGAATCAAGGAGTCCGGCAGCTTCTCGATTTCCGTTTCCTGAGCGTCCATAACTGTGTCTCCAGATAGAGCGTTTCCCCAAAAAGTGGCTCCACTTTTTGGATAAGGAAGAGCGACAAAACAAAGACATAGAGCGCCGATCTGATTCCATCAGATCGAAACGCGCTCTATGTGTCAGCCAGAGCCATAATTCATCAGGCTTTCCTGATGAGGGAGAAGGTCTTCCTGGCTGGCGTCAGGCGCTTTTTCAGAACGCAGGTCACGCTGGCCAGCAGGGGGTCTTCCGCGCCCTGGGCGGCCGATACGAGCTGGGTAAAGGACTCGTCATCGGCATTATCCAGGAAATCGCGCACCTCATGCCGGACAAAGTCGGCAACGGAGGCGCCCCTGAGATCGGCGGCCGCCGCCACCCTGTCCGCCAGTTCCGGGTCGACAGCGGCCAGCCACGGCGCGATCCGCCCGGCCAGGGTGTCGTCATCGATCATGGCGCCCAGGGAAAGGCTTGGCCGTTCGACCTGACCGGCATCGCCCATGCGCAGGGCGATGCCCTGGCTGCGGGCCGCCTCGACAAGCGTTTCGACGTATCGGGCCGATGCGGCGATCCACGCGCGGCTTTCCAGATGCATCCGGATACGGTCCCGCACGGCTTCATAGGGCAGCCGCTGGCGCGCCACCCGGCGGTCCAGCCGCAGGATATGCCAACCGAAACGCGAAGCGACCGGTTCGGGATAGATGGCGCCGGCGGGCATGGACAGCAGGGTTTCCTCGACCTCAGCCACCAGGTCGCCGATCTGCAACTGGCCCAGCGAACCGCCGACCTCGGCCGACGGGCACTGCGACAGCGCCCTGGCCAGGCTTTCAAACGCAGCGGGTTCGCCCAGGAGCTGCGTCACCAGGTCGAACGCCACATCGCGCGCCGATTCCTGGATGAGGATGTGCGAGGCTTCGTAGAGTTCGGGCGTGAAAAAGTGCTGGGGCCGGGCGTCGAAGAAGCGCCGGCATTCCGCCTCCGTCGGCGCGGCCGGGGTCAATTCGCGGGCAAAGAGCTGACGGATCAGCGCCTCCTCGGCGGTTTCCATCCGGCCGCTGTCATCGCTTTCCGGCGCCGGTTCAAGTCCCAGCGCCGAAGCCCGGTTGAGCAGCAGCGCCTTGACGGCCAGGGCATGGGCCGCCTGGCTGTGCGCCTCGGCAGAGGTCGGCGCGGGATGGTTCGGCATCTCGTCGCGGATCAGCTTTTCGGGGATTTCCACCCCGTGGATAACGCAGATGTCCATGCCCCTATCTCCGCTTGGGTTGCGTCATGTCGCGGCGGGTGCGCACAAGCTGCCACCCGCGACGGTTGAGATACCAGACCGGGGCCGACAGCATGTGGACCAGGCGGGTGAACGGGAAGACCAGCAGGATGGTCATGCCCAGCAGCAGATGCGCCTTGAAGACCAATGGCGCATCGCGGACATAGGCCGCCGCGCCGCCCTGGAAGCTGAATATGCCCTGCGCCCAGGTCATGAACTTCACCATTTCACTACCGTCGAGATGCTGGGCGGACAGCGGTATGGTGGCCAGGCCGAGGCAAAGCTGAACGGTCAGAAGCGCCAGTATGGCGATATCGGCAAAACTCGATGTCTTGCGGATGCGGGCGTCAAACAGGCGCCGGTGCAGCAGCAGAAGCGCGCCCATCAGTCCGAACACGCCCGCAATGCCCCCGGCGATCATGGCCAGCAATTGCTTGGCCATGTGCGGCACGCCGAAATATTCAAAGACGGCGATCGGCGTCAGCAGGCCGACCAGATGACCGAAGAAAATGACCAGTATGCCGAGATGGAAAAGCACCGATCCGGCGACAAGCTGCTTGCGGCGCAGAAGCTGGGACGAGCCCGACCGCCAGGTATATTGCTCGCGGTCGAAGCGCAGGATCGAGCCCAGAGCCAGCGCCGACAGGGCGATATAGGGATAGACCCCGAACAGGAGGTTATTGACGGTTTCCATGATCACGCTCCTCTGGCGATAGCGGGTTTAGGGGGGACGCGCATGGCCTCAACCAGCGCTTCGGCCTTGGGACAGCCGGCCTCGCCCGGCCCAAAGGTCACCGCGCTTTCTTCCCAGGTCTTGTCGAGCGCTTCGAGATCGTCGGGATCCTGTTCCGGTTCCGCCAGCAGGGCGGCCACCACGCCGGCCTCGGCGCGGACGCCGGCCAGGGCCACGAGACTGTCGAAAACCGCCTGGTAACGGCTGTCGCGCTTCTTCAACCGGGCCGCCATGGCTTCCAGCACATGCACGGCCTCCCCCAGGAAGGACGCCGCCTCGGCCTGGGGCAGGATCGACAGGAATTCCAGGAAGACCGGCAGGAAGTCCGGCAGTTCATTGGCGTCGAGTTCAAGCCCCCGGCTGCGGTACAGCTCAAGCAGGGCCACCATCGCCTGCCCCCTCTCACGGCTTTCGCCGTGGACATGCTCATAGAGGTTGAGCGACAGGGAGCGCGTGCGGTCGAAGATGTCGATATAGCGCTCCTGCAGGTCGTAAAGATCGTCCGCCGCGATTTCGGCGATCAGGGCGTCAACCGCCTTTCGGTTTGCCGCCGGCAGGAGATTTTCCTCGCGCAATGCCTGCGAGACGGCGTCGACGGTCTCCTTGACCGCCGGTGTCGGGTAGGACAGCAGGCAGGCCAATCCTCGGTAAGTAAGGGCCATGGCTTACGCCTCCTTTGCTGTGGGCACGGCGGCCGGTTTCCTGATCTTGCCGAACAGGCCGAACTCGGTCTGGCCGCCGGAACAACCATTGCCGAAGGTGAAGCCGCACGACCCGCGCAGGTCATAGGCATCTTCCGCCGCCTCGCGGTGCGTGGTCGGGATGACGAAGCGGTCCTCGTAATTGGCGATCGCCATGATCCTGTACATATCCTCGACCTGGGCGACCGAGAGCCCGACCTTTTCGACCAGGGGCGCGTCGATGCGGCCTTCGATCGTCTTGGCGCGCATGTAGCAGCGCATGGTCATCATGCGTTGCAGGCCGGTGATCACCGGCGCCTCGACGCCGGCCGTCAGCAGGTTGGCCAGGTATTTCGCCGGGATGCGCAACGAATGGACATCCGGCATTTCGCCGTCCATTTCCAGCGCGCCCGCCGAAGCCGCCGACTGGATCGGCGACAGGGGCGGCACATACCAGACCATCGGCAGGGTGCGGTATTCGGGGTGCAGCGGAAAGGCGATCTTCCAGTCCATCGCCATCTTGTAGACCGGGCTGTGACGCGCCGCCTCAAGCCAGGCTTCGGGGATGCCGTCGAGGCGCGCCTGGGCGATCACCTTCGGGTCATGCGGATCGAGGAAGACATCGAGCTGGGCCTGGTAAAGGTCTTCATCCGGCGCCGAGGCCGCCGCTTCGATACGGTCGGCGTCATAGAGCAGGACGCCGAGATAGCGGATGCGCCCGACGCAGGTTTCCGAGCAGACGGTCGGCAGGCCGACCTCGATGCGCGGGAAGCAGAAGGTGCATTTCTCCGACTTGCCAGAACTCCAGTTGTAATAGATCTTCTTGTAGGGGCAGGCCGAAACGCACATGCGCCAGCCGCGGCACTTGTCCTGGTCGATCAGGACGATGCCGTCTTCCTCACGCTTATAGATGGCGCCTGACGGGCACGCCGCGACGCAGGCCGGATTGAGGCAGTGCTCGCACAGGCGCGGCAGGTACATCATGAAGGTGTTCTCGAATTCGCCGTACATGGCCTTTTCGATGCCTTCGAAATTGTAGTCCTTCGAGCGCTTGGAGAATTCGCCGCCGAGGATTTCCTCCCAGTTCGGGCCACGCTCGATCTTCTCCATGCGTTCGCCGGTGATCTTCGAACGCGGACGCGCCGTCGGGAACGCCTTCAGTTCGGGCGCCGTCTGCAAATGGCCGTAATCGAAATCGAACGGCTCGTAATAGTCGTCGATTTCCGGCAGGTCGGGATTGGCGAAGATCTTCGACAGGATGCGCCATTTGGCGCCCATGCGCGGCTCGATCTTGCCGTTGGCCTTGCGCACCCAGCCGCCGTTCCACTTCTTCTGGTTCTCCCACTCTTTGGGATAGCCGACGCCGGGCTTGGTCTCGACATTGTTGAACCAGGCGTATTCGACGCCTTCGCGGTTGGTCCAGACGTTCTTGCACGTCACGGAACAGGTATGACAGCCGATGCACTTGTCGAGATTGAGCACCATGCCGATCTGGGCGCGTATCTTCATTGACCGGCCTCCTTCTTGCTGAGTTTCTTTTCGAGCCAGTCGATTGTCTTCATCTTGCGCACGACGACGCATTCGTCGCGGTTCGAGCCGACCGTTCCGTAATAGTTGAAGCCGTAGGCGAGCTGGGCATAACCGCCGATCATGTGGGTCGGCTTGGGCACCACGCGCGTGACCGAATTGTGGATGCCGCCGCGCTGGCCGGTAATCTCCGATCCCGGCGTGTTCACGATCTTCTCCTGGGCGTGGTACATGAAGATCGTGCCTTCCAGCATCCGCTGCGAGACGACCGCCCGCGCGGTCAGCGCCCCGTTGGCATTGAACACCTCCACCCAGTCGTTATCCTCGATCCCGACCTTGCGGGCATCGATTTCCGACAGCCAGACAACCGGGCCGCCCCGGTTGAGGGTCAGCATCATCAGGTTGTCGGAATAGGTCGAGTGAATGCCCCATTTCTGGTGCGGCGTAATAAAGTTGAGGACGATTTCCGCCTCGCCATTGCTTTTCTCGCCCTTGACCCAGGTCGTCTTCAGGTCGACCGGCGGCTTGTAGACGCAAAGCCCCTCGCCGAAGGCCCGCATCCACAGATGGTCCTGATAGAGCTGCTGGCGGCCGGTCAGGGTGCGCCATGGGATCAGTTCATGGACATTGGTATAGCCGGCATTGTAGCAGACGTGCTCGCTTTCGATGCCCGACCAGGTGGGCGACGAAATGATCTTGCGCGGCTGGGCCACGATATCGCGGAAGCGGATCTTTTCGTCCTCCTTCGGCAGGGCCAGGTGATCGTGCTTGCGACCGGTCTGCTTTTCGAGCGCCCGCCACGACTTGACCGCGACCTCGCCATTGGTTTCCGGCGCCAGCATCATGATCGCCTCGGCGGCGTCGATATCGGTCTCGATGCGCGCCAGCCCTTCGCTGATGCCCGCTTCCGTTACCCGGCCATTGAGATCCTTCAGTGCGTGAACCTCGTGTTCGGTGTTCCAGCCGATGCCCTTGCCGCCATTGCCGGTCTTTTCCAGCAGGGGGCCAAGCGAGGTGAAGCGCTTGTAGAGATTGGGATAGTCGCGCTCGACGACCGTGACCTGCGACATGGTCTTGCCGGGGATGGGTTCGCATTCGCCCTTGTACCAGTCCCTGACGTCGAACGGCTGGGCCATTTCGCCCGCCGTATCGTGCTGGATCGGCGTCAGGACGACGTCCTTTTCCACGCCCAGCACTTCGGGGGCCACGGCCGAAAAGGTCTTCGCCAGCCCTTTGAAGATCGCCCAGTCGGAGCGCGCTTCCCATGCCGGATCGACCGCCGCCGTCAGCGGGTGGATGAAGGGGTGCATGTCCGAGGTGTTGAGGTCGTGCTTTTCGTACCAGGTCGCCGTCGGCAGGACGACATCGGAATAGACCGCCGTGGTCGACATGCGGAAATCGAGGGTCACGAGCAGGTCGAGCTTCCCCTCCGGCGCGTGATCGCGCCAGACGACATCCTTCGGCTTCTGCTTGCCGGTCTGGCCCAGATCCTTGCCCTGCACGCCGTGGCTGGCGCCCAGCAGGTGCTTGAGGAAATATTCGTGTCCCTTGCCGGATGATCCCAGCAGGTTCGAGCGCCAGACAAACATGTTGCGCGGCCAGTTGACCGGATTGTCCGGGTCCATGCAGCTCAGTTTCAGCGAGCGGTCCTTCAGCGACCTGGCGACATAATCCTTCGCATCGACGCCGGCCTCGGCGGCCTGTCTTGCGATCTCCAGCGAATTGGTTTCCAGGGCCGGCGCCGAAGGCAGCCAGCCCATGCGCTCGGCGCGGACATTGTAATCGATCAGCGAGACGTTCCAGTCGCCTTCCGGCGCGGTCGGCGACAGGAGTTCGCTGGCCGAGACGGTTTCGTAACGCCACTGATCGGTGTGGGCGTAGAAGTAGGAGGTGCCGTTCTGCTGACGCGGCGGCTTGGCCCAGTCGGTGGCGAAGGCGATCGGCGCCCAGCCAGTCTGCGGCCGCAGCTTTTCCTGACCGACATAGTGCGCCCAGCCGCCGCCAGACTGCCCGACGCAGCCGCACATGACCAGCATGTTGATGACGGCGCGGTAGTTCATGTCCATGTGGAACCAGTGGTTCATCGCCGCGCCGATAATGACCATGGACTTGCCATTGGTCTTTTCGGCATTGATGGCGAAACCGCGCGCCACGGCGATGATCTTGTCACGCGATACCGTGGTGATCTTTTCGGCCCAGGCCGGCGAATAGGGCTGCGGGTCGTCGAAATCCTTCGGCATGTAGTCGCCGCCGAAGCCCTGGTCGACGCCGTAATTGGCGAAGAACAGGTCGTAAACGCTGGCGACGATCGCCTCGCCTTCCTTCAGTTGCAGCCGCTTGACCGGCACGTTGCGCACCAGCACATCCGGGTGATCGGTCGAGGCGAAACCGTTGCTGGCCGAATTGGCGAAATACGGGAAGCCGACGCCGACGACCTCATCATGCGCGCCCTTCAGGCCCAAACGCAGGCGGGTTTCGGCGCCGTTGGCGGCCTTTTCTTCGAGGTTCCATTTGCCGTCCTCGCCCCAGCGGAAGCCGATCGAGCCCAGCGGCGCCACGACCTGCCCGGTTGTTTCATCGATGGCGACCGTCTTCCAGTCGGGGTTATTGGCTTCGGACATGTCGCCGATGAAATCGGAGGCGCGCAGCAGGCGTTCCGGGATCAGGTAGCCATCCTTCTTCACCAGACGGACCAGCATCGGCATGTCGGAATATTTGCGCAGGTAATCGCGGAAATACGGCGCCTGGCGATCCTGGTGAAACTCCTTCAGGATGACGTGGCCAAAGGCCATGCCGAGCGCCGCGTCCGTGCCCTGCTTGACCGCCAGCCAGATATCGCCAAACTTCGACGCCTCCGAATAGTCAGGACAGATGACCGCCGACTTCACGCCCTTGTAGCGGGCCTCGGTGTAGAAATGGGCATCGGGCGTGCGGGTCTGCGGCACGTTCGAGCCCCACAGCAGCAGGAAGCCGGAATTATACCAGTCGGCCGATTCCGGCACGTCGGTCTGTTCGCCCCAGGTCTGCGGGGAGGACGGCGGCAGGTCGCAATACCAGTCATAGAAGGAGCCGCAAACCCCGCCCAGCAGTTGCAGATAACGGGCGCCGGCGGCATAGGAGACCATCGACATGGCCGGGATCGGCGAGAAGCCGAACACGCGGTCGGGGCCGTAACGCTTCACCGTATAGGCGTTGGCGGCAGCGATGATCTCGTTGACCTCATCCCAGTTGGCCCTGACAAAACCGCCGGCGCCGCGCATCTTCGTATAGCTGTCGCGTTTCTTCGGGTCGCGCTGGATCGATTCCCAGGCGGCGACCGGCGCCAGCTTCGCCCTCGCCTCGCGCCACAGCTTCAGCAGCCGCGAGCGGACGAGCGGGTATTTCACGCGGTTGGCCGAATAGAGATACCAGCTATAGCTGGCGCCGCGCGCGCAGCCGCGCGGTTCGTGGTTCGGCAGATCCGGGCGGGTGCGCGGATAATCGGTCTGCTGCGTCTCCCAGGTGACGATTCCGCCCTTGACGTAGATCTTCCACGAGCACGAACCGGTGCAGTTCACGCCGTGGGTGGAGCGCACGATCTTGTCGTGGCGCCAGCGGTCGCGGTAGGCTTCCTCCCAGGTGCGGTCGTCATCGTTAAGGACGCCATGCCCCTTGGAGAACAGTTCGGTTTTGCGCTTGAAAAAGGCGAGACGGTCAAGGGTATGGGACATGGTTTATTCCGCCGCTTTGAGGGTGGTGGGAGACTGGGCGCCACTGAGGATGGAGCCCTTGCGCACATAGGTGGCCCAGTTCAGGACCGCGCAGGTGATGTAGAAGGTCAGGAAAAC
>DATMTF010000038.1:0-2611 GCA_035565015.1 Asticcacaulis sp.
GTTGAAAAGCGCCTGCGCGCCATCGAGCCGCGCCTGGCGCGCGCCGGTCAGAGCGCCCATTTCGTACATTTCAGCGACCCCGGCGACGAAAGCCTGCTGGAGCCGCTGAAGAACGCCGATCTGGTGCTGGTCGATGCGCCCTGTTCCGGCTCCGGCACATGGCGGCGGCATCCAGAGGAGGCGCATCGCCTGACAGAGGACGAGGTGCGCCGCCTGCATGTCCTGCAGGTGCAAATTCTGAACCGCGCCGCCAAATGCGTAAAGCCTGGTGGTCGGCTGGTCTATGTCACCTGTTCGGTGCTGGATGACGAAAACGCGGAAAGCGCCAACGCCTTTGAGGCGGATCATGCCGATTTCGCACCGCTTAACCTTGCCGTATTGGCGGACGCTTCGTCTTTCGACTCGACACATCTCAATTTTCTGGGGCATAGGCTCAGCCTCAGCCCGCACAAGACGCATACGGACGGATTCTTCCTGTCCGTCTGGCAACGCAAGTAAGCTCCTAAGGTAAGTCCATGTCGCACCACGAAGCCCTGCTGATCATCGATTTCGGATCGCAAGTGACGCAACTGATCGCGCGGCGGGTGCGCGAATGCGGCGTCTATTGTGAAATTCACCCGTTCACCAAGGCCACTGAGGCGCTGGAAAAGCTGCAACCGAAGGCGGTCATTCTGTCGGGCAGCCCGCACAGCGTCGTGGATTCAGGCCCGCGAATCGATGCTGAACTGTTCGCAAAAGGCCTGCCGGTCTTCGGCATCTGCTATGGCGAGCAATTGATGTGCGAGCTTCTTGGCGGCAAGGTCGAGTCGGGCCATGACCGCGAATTCGGTCGCGCAGAGATCGAGGTCAAATCCTGGTCGCCTCTGTTCAAGGGCCTATCGGCGCCGGGTGAAACAGAAACCGTGTGGATGAGCCACGGCGACCGCGTCACGGCTATTCCCGACGGTTTCGAGGTCATCGCTACCTCCGAAGGCGCGCCGTTCGCCGCCATTGCCGACGAGACGCGCAAATTCTACGCCGTGCAGTTCCACCCCGAAGTCGTGCATACGGTGCGCGGCGCCGGCATGATCCGCAACTTCCTGTTCGAGATCGCGGGCTTTGCCGGAGACTGGTCGATGGCGGCCTTCCGCGAGGAGATGGTGGCGAAAATCCGCGCCCAGGTCGGTACGGGCAAGGTGATCTGCGGCCTGTCCGGCGGGGTCGATTCCTCGGTCGCCGCCGTGCTGATCCACGAGGCGATTGGCGAACAACTGACCTGCGTGTTCGTCGATACCGGCCTGTTGCGTAAGAACGAAGGCGAGCAGGTCGTGTCGCTGTTCCGCGACCATTACAACATCCCGCTGGTGCATGTTAAGGCGCAGGACATGTTCCTCGGCGCGCTGGCGGGCGCGGCCGATCCCGAAACCAAGCGCAAGACCATCGGCAAGCTGTTCATCGACGTGTTCGACGCCGAGGCGGCGAAAATCGAAGGCGCTGAGTTTCTGGCGCAGGGCACGCTCTATCCTGATGTGGTCGAGAGCGTCTCGCCGCACGGCGGGCCATCGACGGTGATCAAGTCGCACCATAATGTCGGCGGCCTGCCCGACTATATGAAGTTGACGCTGGTCGAACCGTTGCGCGAACTGTTCAAGGACGAGGTGCGCGCGCTGGGTCGCGAACTGGGTCTTTCGGAACAGTTTGTCGGCCGCCATCCGTTCCCCGGACCGGGCCTGGCCATCCGCATTCCCGGCGCGGTCACGCCGGAAAAGGTCAAAACGCTCCAAGACGCCGACGCCATCTATCTCGACGAAATCCGCAAGGCGGGCCTCTACGATCAGATATGGCAGGCCTTCGCCGTGCTGTTGCCGGTCAAGACGGTCGGCGTCATGGGCGACGCGCGCACCTATGAGGACGTGCTGGCCCTGCGCGCGGTGACCTCATCCGATGGCATGACGGCCGACTTCTACGAATTCCCGTGGCCCGTGCTGGGCCGCTGCGCCACCCGCATCGTCAACGAGGTCCGCGGCGTCAACCGCGTCGTCTATGACGTAACCTCCAAGCCGCCCGGCACAATCGAGTGGGAATGATTGGCTGTTTGGCGCACGATAGCGTTAGGCAGTATAAAGGCTGAAAAAAAACGCGTAAATGTGGGATCTTTCCGTTTAAAGTTATATAGTTTCGATGTAGTCATTTTCTGATTACGAGCAGGCTTAATTCATGAAACAATGAGGATTAGCCGATTCCTCTTCATGTCGCGAACTGGCGACAGTGAAAATTTCTTTCGGAAATGCTTAAGCATGAGTCTGAAATTGTGATGCACCAATTATCAGTAATATCACTATTTTCTGGGGCTATGGGGCTTGATGCTGGTCTGGAGAAAACGGGCCGTTTCAGAATTAGAGTAGCCATCGAGAAGGAAAAATCTTTTTGCTCGACCATACGCGCGAACATCGCCTCTGGCATTTTGCCGGCGGATTTGCAGATCATTGAGAACGACATTCGCAATGTCGATCCTTATGACGTGCTTGAGGCGATAAAGCTCAAGCCTGGAGAGTTGGACATTCTGGTAGGCGGCCCACCGTGTCAGTCATTTAGTACTGCGGGGCGGCGTGGAACCGTTCAAGACCCTCGT
>DATMTF010000039.1:0-3118 GCA_035565015.1 Asticcacaulis sp.
TTCTGTTAGAAAAGGAAAGGCTGGGGCCAACTGGCCCCAGACCCCGGAACTCAGGCCGCCCGGCGCCGTCCGCCCATCAGCATCGCCATCAGCGCGCCCAGCACTTCGGGCAGTTCATTGCGCGGCACCACGCGGTCCACCATGCCCTTTTCAACCAGATATTCAGCGGTCTGGAAGTCCTCAGGCAGCTTTTCGCGGATGGTGTTCTCGATCACGCGGCGACCGGCAAAGCCGATCATCGCCCCCGGTTCGGCCAGGTGAATATCGCCGAGCATCGCATAGGAGGCCGTCACCCCGCCCGTTGTCGGGTCGGTCAGCACCACAATATAGGGCAGTTGCGCGGCCTTCAACTCCTGCAAGGCCAGCGTCGTGCGCGCCATCTGCATCAGCGACAGGGCGCCTTCCTGCATCCGCGCGCCGCCCGCCGCCGTGAAGCAGACCATCGGGCATTTGCGTTCGATGGCGGCGCGAGCCGCAGCGACAAAGGCCTCGCCCGCCGCCGTGCCGAGGCTGCCGCCCATAAAAGCGAAATCCTGCACCAGCACGATACAGTCCACGCCCTGCACCTTGCCATAGCCGATGGCCATCACATCCTTGGCGCCCGTCTTGGCGCGCGCGGCCTTGAGACGTTCGGTATAGGACTTGCCGTCGGAGAATTGCAGCGGGTCTTCAGGCACGTCCGGCGCAGCGATATCCTGCCATTGTCCGTCGTCGAAGGTGTATTTCAGCCGCTGCGACGCGCCGATGCGCATATGATAGCCGGACGGCGTCACCCACAGGGCGGCGTCGAGGTCCGAGCGGTAGATCATCTCGCCCGTATCCGGGCATTTGACCCACAGGTTTTCCGGCGTTTCGCGGCGGGAGACGAATTTCGACACGCCCGGAGCGATCTTGCTCAGCCAGCCGCCGCGTTCGCGTCGTTCCGCCGGACGGTTGGCGGGGGGCAGTTTCGGGCCTTTGTTCGAGGAATCGGCCATAGCCATAGGGTACTCCGTAAACCTTATTCCCGAGCGGAATGGACAGCCTTAGCCAAAATCGCGGCCTTTTCCAGCACTTTTGTGTCGGGGGCTACGTTTTCGAGTAAAGACTTGTTGATCTCATCGACCAGAGCCGAGCCGACCACGGCGGCGTCCGCGACGCGGGCGACCTCGGCGGCGCGCTGCGGCGTGCGGATGCCGAAGCCGACAGCGACCGGCAATTTGGCCGCTTCGCGCACGCGCTGCACCTGATCGGCGACGCCCGCCGCATCGGCCTCCTTGACGCCGGTGACGCCGGTGACCGAGACATAATAGATAAAGCCGCGCGTGCGCCGCACCACCGTCTCAAGCCGGGCCGCATCCGTGGTCGGCGTCGCCAGCCGGATCAGGGCCAGATCGTGCGCGTCGAGCGCATCGGTCAACTCTCCGGCCTCCTCCGGCGGGCAATCGACCACGATCAGACCGTCGGCGCCGCACTCGGCCATCGCCTGCGCCCAGCCTTCATAGCCGCGGTTCTCGACCGGATTCATATAGCCCATCAGGATGATCGGCGTGGTCTGGTCGCTTTCGCGAAAACGCTTCACCAGGTCGAAGACGTGCGCGATCTTCGTGCCGTTCTTCAAAGACCGTTCGGCGGCGCGCTGGATGGTCGGGCCTTCGGCCATCGGGTCCGAGAACGGAAAGCCCAGCTCAATCAGGTCGGCTCCGGCGGCGGGCAGGCCCTTCAGGGTCTGGAACGATGTCTCAAGGTCGGGATCGCCCGCCATGATATAGGCGACGAAGGCGGCCTTGTTGGCGCGCTTTAGGTCCGCAAAGCGCGCGTCGATACGTGAAACCGTCATGATTACATGCCCTCCCCAAGCGCATTGGCGACGGTGAAAATGTCCTTGTCGCCGCGACCGGACAGGTTGAGCACGACAAGCCCGCCCTTGCCGACCTCCTTCGCCAGATCGCCGACGCGCGCCAAAGCGTGCGAGGATTCCAGCGCCGGGATGATGCCTTCCAGCTTCGAGGTCAGTTGAAACGCCTCCAGCGCCTCCTTATCGGTCGCGGTGACATAGCGCGCGCGGCCCGTGTCGAACAGGTGGGCGTGTTCGGGGCCGACGCCCGGATAGTCGAGGCCCGCCGAGATCGAATGACCTTCGAGAATCTGACCGTCCTCGTCCTGCAGCAGATAGGTGCGGTTGCCATGCAGGACGCCGGGGCGCCCGCCGTTCATCGAGGCGGCGTGACCGTTATAGACCTCAAGACCGTGACCCGCAGCCTCGACGCCGACAATCTTCACGCCCTCATCGTCGAGGAACGGGTGGAACATGCCGATGGCGTTCGAGCCGCCGCCGACGCAGGCGATGACGGCGTCCGGCAGACGGCCTTCCAGCTCCAGAATCTGCTGCTTGGTCTCCTTGCCGATCACCGTCTGGAATTCGCGCACCATTTCCGGATAGGGGTGCATGCCCGCCGCGGTGCCGATCATATAATAGGTGTCGTGGACATTCGTCACCCAGTCGCGCAGGGCCTCATTCATCGCATCTTTCAGCGTGCCATTGCCATTGGTGACCGGCACGACCTCCGTGCCCAGAAGGCGCATGCGGAAGACATTGGGCTTTTGCCGCTCGACATCGAGCGCGCCCATATAGACGATGCACGGCAGATCGAAGCGCGCGCAGACCGTGGCCGAGGCGACGCCGTGCTGGCCCGCGCCGGTCTCGGCGATGATGCGCGTACGGCCCATGCGTTTGGCCAGCAGAATCTGACCGATGCAGTTGTTGATCTTGTGCGCGCCGGTGTGATTCAGTTCCTCGCGCTTCAGATAGATCCTGGCGCCGCCGAAATGCTCCGTCAGCCGCTCGGCGAAATAGAGCGGCGAGGGACGACCGACGAAAAACTTTAAAAGCGAGTGGTATTCGGCCCAGAATTCCGGATCGTTGCGCGCGCTCCGCCACGCTTCGTTCAGCTCCAGCACCAGCGGCATCAGGGTCTCAGGCACATAGAGACCGCCAAACTGACCAAACCGGCCCTTGGCGTCCGGCAGGTTATAGGCGTTGGATCGCAGAACGGCATCGTTCACGGAATTGGGCTCCACTTCAGGCGCATTATTGTTCGTCAATCATGACAAACAAAAAGAGACTGGCGTTATAGCG
>DATMTF010000040.1:0-3107 GCA_035565015.1 Asticcacaulis sp.
GGGGACCGCGCCCGAAAGGGCGTGGTGGTGGGGCGCCTTACTTTTTTATCATTCCGCCGGAACGGTCGCCTCGATTGGCTCAAGCCAGCCGAAACGATCTTCCGTCGTGCCGTTGAACAAACCGTGGAACAGGGTCTGCAAACGCTTGGTGATCTTGCCGGGGCCGCCGGCGCGGGTCGGGATGTCGTCGATGGAGCGGATCGGGGTGATCTCGGCGGCGGTGCCGCACATGAAGACCTCGTCCGCCAGGTACAGCATTTCGCGCGGCAGGGCCTGCTCGATGACCTCGATGCCGTCGGCTTTCGCCAGCCTGATGATCGAGTCGCGCGTAATGCCGCTTAAGATAGAGGACGCCACCGGCGGGGTGTGAATCTTGCCGCTCATCATCAGGAACAGGTTCTCGCCCGCCCCTTCCGACAGACGCCCATCCGTGCCAAGGCCAATGCCCTCGACATAGCCGCGCCCACGCGCCTCCTTGCCGATCAGGTACGACGACAGATAGTTGCCGCCCATCTTGGCCGCGTTCGGGATGGTGTTCGGCGCGGCGCGCTGCCACGACGAGACGCAGACATCGACGCCCTTGTTCAAACCCTCTTCGCCCAAATAGGCGCCCCAGGCGAAGGCGGCGATGGCCAGATCGACCTTGACATTATCGCCCTTGGGCGTGACGCCCATGCCGTTTTCGCCGAGGAAGGCGATGGGCCGCCAATAGGCGCTCTTGAGGTTGTTGGCCTTGACGATGTCCTTGCACGCCTGAACCATCTGATCGAGCGTGTAAGGGATCTTGATGCCGTAGATGCGCGCCGAGTCTTCGAGGCGGCGCATATGGTCGGTCAGGCGGAAGCCGACCGGGCCGTTAGGGGTATTGTAGCAGCGGATGCCCTCGAAAACGGAGGTGCCGTAATGCAGGGCGTGGGTCATGACGTGAATCTTGGCGTCGTCCCATGCGACGGTTTCGCCATTGATCCAGATTTTGTCAGCCAGTTTGGTCATGTGAATTAGCCATTCGATAGAGAGTTTGGGAATGTCTGTACGCCCTTCGCGGACGCCAGCAAAGACGGATTTTTAAATTCCGCTCCCTACGCCGCCGGGGCCGCGACAACGGCCCCGATGACCTTCTCCATTATATGTAAAGTGCGTCATGATCAGGCGCTCTGCTTCTGCTTCGCCGCCGCCTTGGGACGGGCGGGCGCTTCACTCAGACGCCTGACGCCGTAAAGCCGGTCGATCTGCAAGCCGAGCATGTCGGCATTGCGCGACGGATCGCGCGGACGCACCGTGACGGATGCGCCGCGTTTATCGTCGCCGAGATCGAAAAGCTCCATCGCGTCGATATGGAAGCCGCGCCGCTCGATCAGGCCGATCACGCGGATCAGGCTGCCTTCGAGACGATCCAGCTCAATATGAATCAAGTGGCTCATCCCAGCGCTCCTCCATCATTTCCGCGTTCGACGCGCCCGGCGGCACCAGCGGCCAGACATTTTCGCGCGGATCGATCAAAACATGCAAAAGGGTTGGACCCTCGGCGGCCAGCAGCCGGTCGATGGCGCCCTCGACTTCGTGGCGGTGGGTGATGCGGAAGGCATCGAGCCCGAACGCCTTGGCGACAACGACGAAGTCGGGATTGTCCGACAGGTCGATCTCGCTGTAATTTTCTTGATAGAACAGTTGCTGCCACTGACGGACCAGACCCAGCGAGGAATTGTCCAGCAGCACGATCTTCAGCGGGATCTGGTAACGGTTAAGCGTCGCCATCTCCTGAATGTTCATCATGAACGAGCCGTCGCCGGAAATGGTGACGACATGGTGATCCGGCTTGGCCAGCTTGGCCCCGACGCCTGCGGGCAGGCCATAGCCCATCGCGCCTGAGCCGCCGGAGGTCAGGTGGGCGCGACAGTTGGGGAATTCGCAGTGCTGCGCGACCCACATCTGATGCTGACCGACATCGCAGGCGGCGATGAACTTTTCGCCCGCCTTTTCCGACAGCATTTTTAAAAGGGCGGGCGCATAGACGCCCTGCCCCGGCGCATTATAGCGGAAGCGATGCTCCCACTTGTCGGCCTTGCACTGCTCGACCCACTTCTGGATGCCGGAAACTTTCGGATGCAGGCTCTCGATCGTGGTCTTCAGGTCGCCGTGAATGGCGATGTCCGCTTTGCGCAGCTTGTTGATTTCCGCTGCGTCGATATCGGCATGGATGATTTTGGCATTGGGCGCAAAGGCGTTCAGCTTGCCGGTGGCGCGGTCGTCGAAGCGCGCGCCCAGGGCGATCAGCAGGTCCGATTCCTGCACCGCATGGTTGGCGGCGCGCGTGCCGTGCATGCCCAGCATGCCTAAGTACAGTTCCTCAGAGGTCGGCACGACGCCGATGCCCTTGAGCGTGGTGACGATGGGGATGCCGGTGCGCCTGACCAGCTCCAGCATGGCGGGCGAGGCCCCGGCCATTTCGACGCCGCCCCCGGCGTAGAACAATGGCTTCTTCGCCTGCTCGATCATCTTGGTGGCGGCTTCAATCGCCTTAAGGTCGGGCGCGGGCGCGGTCCAGGCCGGGAAGCTGGCCGGATGCGCGGTCGCGACATGGGCGGAGGCGACGTCCTTGGGAATATCGACCAGAACCGGGCCCGGACGGCCCTCGGCGGCGATGGCGAAGGCCTCGGCCAGAATGGCGGGAATGTCGGCGGGGTCGCGGACCAGCCACGAATGTTTGACGATCGGCAGGGTGATGCCGAGAATATCGACCTCCTGAAAGCCGTCCGTGCCCATCAGGTGCGAGGCGACCTGACCGGTGATGCAGACCATCGGCACGGAATCCATATAGGCGTTGGCGATGCCGGTGATCAGGTTCGTCGCGCCAGGACCGGAGGTCGCCATGCAGACGCCGACGCGGCCCGTGGCGCGCGCCCAGGCGTCGGCGGCGAAGGCCGCGCCCTGCTCGTGACGGACCAGAATATGCTGCAGGCCGGACCCGGCCAGCGCGTCATAGATGGGCATGATCGCCCCGCCCGGATAGCCGAACAGGGTATCGACCCCCAACGCCTTCAGCGTGGAGATGACCAGTTGCGCTCCGGTGGGTTGATTGCTCATCGTTTCAACTCAATTGCTTACGT
>DATMTF010000041.1:0-13168 GCA_035565015.1 Asticcacaulis sp.
TGTCATCAGGCGGCAGGTACACTGCGCCGTGTGATAAACTCAAAATAATATTAATTTAATTTGCTACTTAAGGTGAGATTGAAATAGGATTATTTTCCGCTTAATAAGTTTGTATAGGAAAGTTATCCTCTCTCTATGCGGCGCGTTTATGATCTCTGCGTTCATATCGAGGACGCGGGGAAGGCAGAGTTCATATTATGGGTAAGGCACAAGTTACCGCAGGCCGTACGGCGAAGGCGTCGCCGGAAGATCGCGAGTGCGCGGCGTTCGTCATGGAGCTGGTGGCGCTGGCGACGGGCGTGCCGACGGCGCAGATTGCCTGCGATACGCGCAACTACGCCCGCGCGGCAAGAGCGCGCCAGATGGCCATGTATCTGACCTATGTCGGTTGGCGCTGGCCGCTGGCGCGCGTCGGGCGGGCCTTCGGACGCGATCGCACGACGGCGGGGCACGCCTGCCGCCTGATCGAGGACATGCGCGACGACGAGGCGTTCGACGCCCGGTTGGAGCGTCTCGAAGCCTGTTTGCAGGCCGCGCCGTCGCCCAGGGCGGTCAAGCTGCTGCACGCCAATCTTATGGAGATGGCGTCGTGAGGGAGAAGGTCTTGCGCCGCCTGCGCAACGGCGCGCATCTGGAGCGCGAGGGGGGCGATTTCGTCGTGCGGCAGGGGCGCGACCGGCGCCGACCGCCGCTGATGCGGTTGACGAAGGCGCAGGTGACGGCGCTGGATCTGCCTCTGCGCCGCGACGGTGATCTCTGGACATTGGACGCGGGCGCGCAGGCCAGCCGTAAAATCGCCGAGGTCTGGCAGGTCGGCGACGATGGGTGGGAGCGCCGCAGCGTCAATACGGCGGAATCGCCGATCGCCTTCCTGCTGCGTCATGCGGATCGCGACGGTCTGCCCTTCCTGCAAAAGCGCCATGTCGCCGCGCTGGAGTCCCTGCGCGACGATCATGCGCGCGGCTATGCGCAGGCGGGGCTGAGCAGCAATTGGGAGCGGTATGGCGCGGGCGGTTCGGGCGGCGCGCGCAGCGGCGACGGGCTGTCCGTGGCGCGTCTGCACGCGCGCGATCGCTGCCACCGGGCGCTGGCCTGTCTCGATGGCGATTTGCGCGTTGTGATCGCGCGCGTTTGCCTCGAAGGCGTGGCGTTGGGCGTGATTGAAAAAGCCCTGCGCCTGCCGCGCCGCACAGCCAAAGATCGGGTGCGCGAGGGGCTCGACCGATTGGCGCGGTTTTATGGGTATTGAAGGGGAACCACAGATTGACGCAGATTTACGCAGATTTTTTACGGAGCTTACGCAATCCTGATGATGCGCGAAGCGCGCCAATCCTGGACGATCTGGGCGCGTAAGCGATGCAAAATCTGCGCAAATCTGCGCAAATCTGCGTAAATCTGCGGTGAAAGCCTTTTGCAGCCGCTTTTGAAGCGCGTGAAGTTTTTCGTGGTCGAAACGCTTTAAGCCGTCGCGCGCTTGAGGCGTTCGACCATCGACATCAGGCCGTTGGTGCGTTGCGAGGACAGGGCTTCGTCGAGGCCGAGCCGGGTCAGGGCGTCGCGGATCGAGAAGTCCTGAATTTCGCTGTAGGGCAGGTCGTTGAGCAGGCGGATCAGCACGGCGATCAGGCCGCGCACGATAAAGGCGTCGGAATCGCCGCGGAATTTCAAAATCCCTTCCGGCGCCGGGTCCATGACCAGCCAGACCTGCGAGGCGCAGCCGCGCACGCGCGTCGCCTCGGTCTTCTCATCGTCCGATAAGGGCGCCAGTTCCTTGCCGAGGTCGATAATGTAGCGGTAGCGCTCCTCCCAGTCATCGAACAGGTCGAATTCTTCGAGCAGGTCGTTCAGGCGGTTGGCGACTTCCGACATCAGTGCGCAAACGCCTTGACGACTTCCAGCGCCGCAAATTCGTCATTGCGGATCTCGCGGATGGTTTCCTTCTGGCCGTGCAGGTTCGCGATGGCGTCGGGTACTTCGGGGGCAAAGCCGAGCGCATCGGTGACGAAGGCCGGGAACTTGGCCGGATGGGCAGTGGCCAGGGCGATCTGCGGGCGGTCATTTTTTTGGCCTAACGCTGCGCTTCTTGAGGCCAGACCGCGCTCGAACGCCGCCGCGACGGCCACGGCGGTGTGCGGGCAGATGACCTTGCCGTAGCGCTCATAGACGCGCTTGATCGTCGCCTTGGTGGTCGCCTCATCGACGCGGCTGGCCGAGACCTCGGCCTGCAGGGCGCTTTGCAGGTCGGGCGACAGGCGCACATCGCCGGTGGCGTTGAAATCGTTGAACAATCCTTGAGTGCCGGAGGCATGACGACCGGAAGCTTCAAACACCAGACGCTCGAAATTGGACGGCGCCTGCACGTCCATCGACACCGAGGCGGTCTCGACCGCCGGACGGCGCAGGTAATGGCCGGTGTTAACGGCGAGGGCCAGGGCGTCATTGCTGTTGACCGCGGCATGCAGGTCGCCGATGCTTCCACCGATTTTACGCGCGACCCAGCCGGCGAAGGCGTCGCCGAAATTGCCGGTCGGCACGACGAAATCGGGCCAGTCCGCGCCGCTGGCCGCGCTGGCGGCCAGATAGTAGGGAACCTGCCCCAGCAGGCGGCCCCAGTTGATCGAGTTGACGCTGGAGATCAGGCCGCGTTCTTTTAAGGACGCCTCGCCGAGCAGGCGCTTGACGATGCGCTGGCAGTCGTCGAAATCGCCCTCGACGCCGACATTCAGCACATTGTCGGCCTCCACCGTGGTCATTTGCAGGCGCTGCACGGGCGAGACGCGGCCGAGCGGGTGGAAGACCACCAGACGCACATGCTCCGAGCCCGCAAAGGCGCGCACCGCCGCTGCGCCGGTGTCGCCGGAGGTGGCGGTCACCAGGGTCAGCTTTTCGCCGTTTTGCGCCAGCGCCGCGTCGGTCAGCGGCGCGATCATCTGCATGGCCATGTCTTTGAAGGCCAGGGTCGGGCCGTGATACAGCTCCAGCAGCCACAGATTGTCGTCGAGTTGCGTTAGCGGCGTCTGGCTATCGCGCAGGAAGGCGGCTTTCGTGCGCGCCGCCGCCGTTTTGACGGCCTCCGCGCCCAGCACATCGACGCCGAACAGGGTGAGCAGCTTTTCGGTCAGCGCGCCGTAATCGCCCGCTGCGGTGGCGGCGAGGTCGAAATCGGGTTTGGGATAGTGGGCGGGAATATAGAGGCCGCCATCGGGGGCCAGACCGTCCAGCAGCGCTCCGGCGAAGCTACGCGGTTCTGAAAAGCCTCTGGTGCCGATATAGTTCATTTTGTTACCAAATTTCCTGGCCGGATAAGGACTTGCGCGCGCCGCGGCTTTACCCTTAATAGCGCACAGATTTCAGGGCGCGGCCTAGCACCTTATGCCCCTGGGGAAAAGAGTTTAGATGTCCGACAGCGCAAAATTGCCGCAAGTGTTGAGACAGGGTTCGCGCCTGACGGTCAAGGTCGGCTCGGCCCTGGTCGTCGACGCGCAGACCGGTCGGACGCGCGATGACTGGATGGTGGGTCTGGCCGCCGACATCGCGGCCCTGCGCGCGCAGGGCAGGGCGGTGGTGCTGGTGTCGTCGGGCGCGGTGGCGCTGGGGCGGCGCTATCTGGGGCTGACGCGCGCAAAGCTCAAGCTCGACGAAAAGCAGGCCGCCGCCGCCGCCGGGCAACCCAGATTGATGAGCGCCTGGGAGGCGGCCTTTGCGGGGGTCGGGCTGAAGACGGCGCAGGTGCTGCTGACGCGCGAGGACACCGAAAAGCGCCGCCGCTGGCTGAATGCGCGCGCCACGGTGGACACGCTGCTGGCGCTGGGCTGCGTGCCGATCGTCAATGAGAACGACACGCTGGCGACCGAGGAAATCCGTTATGGCGACAATGACAGACTGGCGGCTCGGACCGCGCAACTGGTCCGCGCCGAGACCTTGTTGCTGCTGTCGGACATAGATGGTCTGTACACGGATGATCCGCGCCGCAATCCGGGGGCGCAGCATATTGCGGTGGTCGAAAAGCTCGACGCGCAGATCGAGGCCATGGCGGGCGGGGCCAATCTCGACGCCGGGGTCGGCACGGGCGGCATGGCGACCAAGATCGCCGCCGCGCGCATCGCCGGGTCCGCCGGTTGCGCGACCCTGATCGCCTTCGGCGATGTCGCGCGGCCCCTGTCCGAGGACCGGCGCTTTACCCTGATCCGTCCGCAATCGACCACGGCGGCGGCCTATAAGGCGTGGATCGCGGGCACGGTGGCGCCGGCGGGGCATCTGACGCTCGACGACGGCGCGGTGCGGGCGCTGAAGACCGGCAAATCGCTCCTGCCGTCCGGGATTGTCGAGGTGGCGGGCGGGTTTGAAAAGGGCGACAGCGTCTCGATCCTGACTCCGGCGGGAGCGGAGATCGCGCGCGGGGTCGTCACCTACTCCGCCGACGCCATCCGCCTGATCCGTGGGCGGACGTCAAAGGATATCGAGACGATTTTGGGCTACACGTCCGGCGACGAGGTCATCCATCGCGACGATATGGTGCTGATGTAGAGCGTCCAGCTCTAGGTCTTTGTTGTGTCGCTCTTCCTTATTCAAAAAGTGGAGCCACTTTTTGGGGAAACGCTCTATCCGTTCGGATTGGCGACGTTGTCGAGCGCGCGCAGCAGCCAGTCCGGCGGCGACCAGTGGCTTTGCCACGCCCAGATGAAGAAGATCAGCAGGGCCGTAAGGACGGCGCTGACGCCGCGCCACAGCCCGACCTGATGGCGCGCGAACCACGAATGCTTGCGGAAGAAGTCTGGGGCCGCGCCGTGCGCGCCGGTCTCCAGCTTGAACGCCATTTCAAAGCCGTCCTGAATCCGCTCCTCCGGGTCGGGCGCCAGGGCTTGCAGGATCACGCTGTCGAGCCAGGCGGGCAGGTCCGGGCGCCGTTCGGTCAGCGGGACCGGGCGCGCGAACACCGGCGTCTGGCCGGTTTCGATCTCGCCGAACGGATAGGCCCCGGTGAACATGCGGTAGAGGGTCACGCCCATGGCGAAGATGTCCGAGCGCTCGTCGCCGGGCTGGCCCTTGAACTGCTCCGGCGCCTTGTAGCTGGGCGTGCCGGGGATGAAGACCGTGTCCTTGTCCATGTTCGGGATGCGAGAGACGCCCAGATCCACCAGCTTGAAGCCGCCGTCGGGCATCAGGATGATGTTTTCCGGCTTGACGTCGCGGTGGATGACCCCGGCGCGATGCAACGAGCCC
Organism: Asticcacaulis sp.; assembly: GCA_035565015.1. Classification (GTDB taxonomy): domain Bacteria; phylum Pseudomonadota; class Alphaproteobacteria; order Caulobacterales; family Caulobacteraceae; genus Asticcacaulis. Next base: position 5,224 of record DATMTF010000041.1, read on the forward strand.
AGCGCCTTGGCCAGTTTGGTCGCGACGCCGACCCCCTCCTTCAGACCGATCTTCGGCGGATGGGTCAGGCGGTGCTCAAGCGTTTCGCCGACATAGAAGGGCTGGGCGATATAGAGGCAGGTCTGCCGCCCCGGCGCCAGTTGCAGCACCGAGCCGACCCAGATGTGCTGGACGCGCGACGCCACCCAGGCCTCGCGCATGAAGGCCGAACGCGCCGAGGATTCCGCGCCGATGGTATGCGGCTTGGGGAATTTCAGCAGCACTTGCTGATGCGCCAGGCGGGTTTCGCGCATGTCGCGGGCGCGGAAGACGCGCGAATAGAGGCCGTCGGCCAGGGTCTTTTCCAGCCGGAAGCCGTCGATGACCTCGCCGACCTTCGGCGGCTCGATCATCGGCAATTTGGCGATGGCGGCGTCCAGGTCTTCGATCGAGGCGGGCGGCAGGTCGATGACGTCGATGACCAGGGCGGTCGTGTTGTCGTCGCCGCCGCGCGCGATCGCCGTCGCCACCAGCCGGTGCGCGGTTTCTTCGGTCGCGGCGCGGGCGTCGAGGATCAGGCCGATATCGGTGTCGCTCAGCATGCCATGCACGCCGTCCGAACACAGCATCAACCGGTCGTGCGGCGCCAGGTCGGCGACGCCATAGTCGATGCGCAACGCCTCTTCGGCGCCGACCGCGCGGCTTAACAGCGTCGTATCGGGACCGGCATTGTCCGGGCGGTGATCCTGGGTCAGAAGTTCAAGCTGGCCTTCGCGCAGCCGGTAGAGCCGCGTATCGCCGACATGGAAGCTGTGCAGTCGACGCCCCTTCAGCACCACGCCGGTGAAGGCGCAGGCCATGCCCTTGAGGTTTTCATTCTTCTGGCCTTCGCGATAGAGCCAGTAATTGATGCTTTCCAGAGCGCGCGCCGCCGTCTTGCGCGGCGACAGGATTTCGCTCTGGCCCAGATAATCGTCGATAAAGGTGCGCACCGACAGTTCAGCGGCGACACGCCCGCCCTTGCGTCCGCCGACGCCGTCGGCCAGGGCCGCGACCGCGCCGTGGTGCCGTCCGGCCTCCTCGTCGAGATAGATGGCGGCGAAGTCCTGATTGTCGTCGCGCTTCCCGATGTCGGTGGCGTAACCGGAGGCGATGACAAGACGGGAGTTTGCGGGAGCGGCCATGTCGTCTTTGTGAACGAGGTTGCGGCGTTCGTAAATGCCCGCGTCGCTGCGATGCAAACATTACCGTAGCGGCGTGGCTTTTATGCCGGAGCTATTGCGGCAGCACCTTGGCGATGCTGGCGCGGGTGATTTCGTGATAGCCCGGTTCGGCCTCTGCATAGGTCGACTTGGCCATGTCCGGCCCCCAGCCCTCCTGCGCCATCAGCGCCTTATAGAGCGGGGTCACGTACTTCATGCGCCCGACCGAGATCAGGAAGTCGTGCAGCACCGGCATGGCGGGCTGGTAGTGGTGTTTGACCGCCAGCAAGAGCCAGTTGGACAGGATCTCGTCATTGTGTGACGCGGTGAAGGCGTAGGCCTTGTCCAGCGCCGCCATCTGATCGAGGCTGAGCGTATCGGGCAGTTGCGTCAGGAAATACTGGAATTGCAGCGGCGACCAGTCCTGGGTTTGCAGATCGGCGGGCGCGGCGCCGTTCATAAAGGCGACCGCCTGTCCCTTGACCTGATCGAGCAGGGTCGAGGTCGGCGCCGCGGCGTTGTCGGGCAGGCCCTTCTCATAGAGCCACTGATGGATTTTCAGCGACTTTTCCAGATCGGCGTCATTGTGCAGCAGGTTTTCGCGCAGATCGACGACGAAGGCGTCGGTGGTCATGCTCTGGAAGGCGTAGCGGTGGAAATAACCCTTCAGATAGGCGTCCAGCTTCTTGCGCCCGAAATGCGCCTCCAGCATGCGCAGGAAGGCGGCGCCCTTTTCGTACGGCACGTCGCTGAAATAATCGTCGGGATCGACGCCGTTCAGGTCGGGATGCAGCTTGGTGAACTCCGGCTGTTTGGCGTCGTCGAGGTCTTTCAGCGTGTTCTGCAAATCCTGCCAGCCGAGAACCTTCAGCATGTCGGCGCGGTCCTTGCCATAGACCTGCTCCATGATGCGGTTCTCGAAATAGACGGTGAAGCCTTCGTTGAGCCAGAAATCTTCCCAGGTCGCATTGGTGACCAGATTGCCGGACCAGGAATGGGCCAGTTCATGCGCGACCAGCGACACCAGGGAGCGGTCGCCCGCGATCACGGTCGGGGTGGCGAAGGTCAGGGTCGGATTCTCCATGCCGCCGAACGGGAAGGAGGGCGGCAGGACCAGCACGTCATAGCGGCCCCATTGATACGGGCCGTAAAGTTTGGAGGCGGCGTCCAGCATGGACTGCATGTCGGCGAATTCATAGGCGGCCTTGTCCAGCACCGCGCGTTCGGCATAGACGCCGGTGTCGGGGCCTTCGGATTTGAAGCCGATATCGCCGATGGCGAGGGCGATCAGATAGGGTGCGATCGGCTGCTTCATGTCGAAGCGGAAGGCGCGCATCGACGGGCGCCCCTCGACCGGCTCGCCCTTGGGCGTCAGGCGCTCGGCGCTCATCACGGCGACCAGATTCGACGGCACGGTAATGCGGGCCGTATAGGTCTGGCGGATGGCGGGCGAATCCTGCGTCGGAATCCAGCTACGGGTGTTGATCTCCTCGCCCTGGCTGAACAGGAAGGGCAGCTTCTTACCGGCGGTTTGCGACGGGTCGAGCCATTGCAGCGCCGTGCCGCCACCTTGCGTCGCGTAATGGACCACAACGGTCTGGGCGCCCTGCGGCAGTTCGATGGTGAGCGGCCTGCCCATCATCTCATTGCCCTTGCCCAGCGTGTATTTGAGCGGGGCGCCGGCGGCGTCGGTGACGCTCTGGATGTCCAGCGCCTTGGTGTCGAGGATCACCTGTTTGGCGTTCGCCTCGGTCACCAGGGTCAGGGTCGCCGCGCCGGACAGGATTTTCTTGTTGAAGTCGGCGGTCAGGTCGAGATCGACATGGCTGACGCGCGCCTCCTGCGGCCGCGCCCAGGAATGATCGTCGATGGTGCGCGCGACAATGGCCTGCGGGTCGTTGTTCTGCGCCTCATGCGAGGTGCAGTTCGTCATCAGCATACCGATCGCCAGCAAGGGCGCCGCCAGTCCCGCCAGCCGTGCGAACAGGCCTGAGCCAAGGCGCGTCCCGGCGGATGAGGTCTTGGGGGCGGCGGTCATAGGCGGACATATTCCTGACTGAAGCGCACGGGCAGGTGTGCGCCGTCTATTTAAAAGCAATCCGCCTCATCACACAACTGTGAAAATGCCGCATCGCCGGGGGCGGCGATGCGGCGTCTGAGATCAGGCGCGGGCCTTGCGCTTGAACTGCGCGCCCTCGGCGGGTTTGGCTGTATTGCCTTTTACGGCATTGCCCTTCGCGAACGCAGGCTTGTGAGGCTTGGGGCCGCCGAACTTCTGCGGCTTCTGGCCGCCCTTCTGGCCGAAGGGCTTGCCGCCGCGGCTCTTGCGCGGGCCGTCGGCGCGCGGCTCGAACACGCCCGCCGGGTCCATATCGCGAACCTGCTCGACCCGGCGCGCCTTGTCGGCGCGGTGAGCCTTGCGGTCCTGAGGCGCGACATGAGAGGGGGCGCGCTCGGCGGCCATCGGATCGTAACGCTCAGCGCGTTCAGGGCGACCGGCGCCACTTCTGTTCGCGTTTCCCTTATTGGCGGGACGCTTACGCTGGCGCTTATGCACGAATTCGGCGTCCGGATCGCTGTGGCGGGTCTCATTATGCTTTTGATTGGGACGCTTCTGATCCGGCTTTTTGTGTTCGGGCAGACGATCCGGCGTCTTCGGCTTTTCGGTATTGCCGGAAGCGAGGATGGCCTCGTCGAGCAGGCGCAGGGCGTTGTCCTTGCGGCGGTCCGCGAACGGGATGCGCTGGCGCGTCTTGCGCTCGATGTCCTTCAACAGGCGGCGCTCATCGTCGGCGCAGAAGGTGATCGACACGCCCGAACGTCCGGCGCGCGCCGTGCGGCCGATGCGGTGGACGTAAGCGTCCGCCACCAGAGGCAGCTCATAATTGATGACGTGCGACACATTATCGACGTCGATGCCGCGCGCGGCGATGTCGGTGGCGACCAGGGCGCGGACCTTGCCGGCGCGGAAGGCCTGCAAGGCGCGTTCGCGCTGGCTCTGGTTCTTGTCGCCGTGGATCGCCGCCGCTTCGACGCCGCCAGCCTGCAGATAGGCCGCCACGCGGTCAGCGCCGCGCTTGGTGCGGGTGAAGACAAGCGTGCGGTCCAGCGCGCCGTCGGTATAAAGCTCGCTCAACAGGGCGCGCTTGCGCTGCGCCTCGACGAAGATCACGCTCTGCTCGACCTTTTCGGCAGTCGTGGCTTCGGGCGTGATCTCGACCTTTTTCGGATCGGTCAGCAGTTCGGAGGCCAGCACGCCGATTTCCTTCGGCATGGTGGCCGAGAAGAACAGGTTCTGACGCTTGTGCGGCAGGCGCTGGGCAATCTGGCGGATCGGCTTGACGAAGCCCATGTCCAGCATCTGATCGGCCTCGTCCAGCACGAAGAAGCCGACGCCGCGCAGGTCGATCGTCTTCTGGTCGATATGGTCGATCAGGCGGCCGGGCGTGGCGACGAGGATGTCGAGGCCCTTGGCCAGCGCCTTATATTGCGGGCCGTACTTCATGCCGCCATAGATGGTGGCGATGGAGAGGCCAAGCCCCGCCGAATAGGTCCGAAACGCGTCGGCGATCTGCGAGGCCAGTTCGCGCGTCGGCGACAGCACCAGAACGCGCACGCTTTTCGGCTCCGGAATCTGCCGGTCGGTCAGGATATGTTGCAGGATCGGCAGGGCAAAGGCCGCCGTCTTGCCGGTGCCGGTCTGGGCGATGCCCAACAGGTCGTGTTTATCCAGAAGGATGGGAATCGCCTGCGCCTGAATCGGCGTCGGCTTGGCGTAGCCTTCTTTTTCAAGGGTGTTGAGAAGGACGGGCGACAGGCCCAGATCTTTGAAGTTTTGCGACACGCGCGAACTTTCTTAAATAAACAGCGCAAAACGCGCCGCGCCCGTCTCCGACGTTCGGAACGGGCGGTGGATGGGCGAAGCGTTCGCGTGGGGCGCGTCGGATGATGGCAGGGCAGATCGTCCTGATGACGATCTTGAACGCTGGCAAATATGGACCCGCATGCGGTGCGGACATATTTCACGCGGCCAGCAGGGCTCAGGGTGAGCCGCTAAGGGTTTCGCAACTGCGAAGCCGCCTAAATGAACGCAAAGCCATGAAAAGTCAAGCGATGGTATTATAGGCCTGCAAAATGCGCCTGTGGACAGTTCCGCGCGGCACAACGCTTTATAAAAGAAAAGGGTCTAGGCTGTTCGTCATAAACGACGTCCGCGTCGCTCAGAAGGGCGGGCGCGACGCAATCCAGTATCATTGCTTCCCCGAATAGAAAGAAGGCCCCCGCCAGAAGGCGGAGGGTCGTCGATTTGCAGGACCGATTTGTTATGACCGACCCGATCCGCCGCCCCGCGCCCGCAAAGTCTGCGCCTGTAATGCCTGCGCCTGTAGAGGATAATAGGGTCGAGATCATCATGCCGTCGCAATATGCGGATCGGCGCGCCGAGCCGCGCTTCAACTGCGACAATCGCGGCGCTTTGCTGCTGGCCGAAGGCCGCACCGTGCCGTGCCGCATCCTGGATCAGAGCGCGTCCGGCGCGCGCGTCTCCATCGCTGAACTCGACAGGCTTCCCGCCGAGCTGTGGTTGATCGACCTCGATTCTCACACCGTCCGGCGCGGCTCCGCGGCCTGGAGCATGGCCAATCGCATGGGGCTGAAGTTCAACTTTGTGCAGAAGCTGGCTGAGGGGCAGCCGCGTCCGGCCAAGGTGCCGGAAGACGTATTCGCCGCCTGGCTCAAGCTGAGCGGTCAGGATGAGCCGCCCAGGGATGATGGCGACGATGTCGTCTATTTCGACTGATGCCGCTTGAGCCGCGCGCACGCACGGTCTAAACCTGCCCGATCAGCAGGAGCGCGATATGACGGCGATTACGGAAGCGGACAGGGCATGGCTGGGCGGCGGGCGCTTACATGAGGATCGCGCCTTCAAGCCGGTGCAGATCGCTGTGCTGACCGTGTCCGACACGCGCGATGAAAGCAATGACACCTCTGGCGACGTTTTGGCCGCGCGCGTCGAAGCCGCAGGTCACACCCTGGCGGGACGCGCCATAGTCCGCGACGACATCGAAGCCATCCGTACACGGATCAAGTCCTGGGTGGCTTCCGGCGAGGTGGACGCGATCGTCTCGACCGGCGGCACCGGCATTACCGGCCGCGACGTCACGCCCGAAGCGGTCGAGCCCTTGCTGGACAAGCGCATCGAAGGTTTTTCGACGATTTTCCATATGCTCAGCTATCAGACGGTCGGTCTTTCGACTCTGCAATCGCGCGCCCTGGCCGGGATTATCGACGGCGTGTTCGTCTTCTGCCTGCCCGGCTCGAACGGCGCGGTCAAGGACGGCTGGGACAAGGTGATCCGCTGGCAGCTCGACAGCCGGCATGGGCCTTGTAATATGGTCGAGCTGATGCCCAGACTCAAAGAGAAATAAGACTTAAAGAGACGTAATATGCCCAAGCTCGTTCCTGTCGCCGAGGCCGTCGCCGCCGTGCGCGCCGCCGCGCCGCTCATGCCGATGCAGGATGTGCGGCTGGATAAGGCGGCGGGGCGCGTGCTGGCCGAGGCGATCGCGGCGACGCGCGATCAGCCGCCGTTCGCAGCCTCGGCCATGGATGGCTATGCCGCGCATACCGACAGCCTGCATGTCGAGGCGCCGGTGCTGCGCGTGATCGGCGAAAGTCAGGCCGGACGCGGCTTTACAGGTCAGGTCGGGGTGGGCGACGCGGTGCGCATCTTCACCGGCGCGCCGGTCCCGGCGGGCGCCGATACGATCATTCTTCAGGAAAACGTCACGCGCGACGGGGAACGTATTGAGGTGCTGCCCGATGGCCGCAATACGGCGCCGCGCCATATCCGTCCGGCGGGGCAGGATTTCAAGGCGGGCGATGTTCTGCTGACTGAGGGGCAGAGGCTCGATGCATGGCGGCTGGCCCTGATCGCAGCGGCGGGCCGCGCGGCGGTCAGCGCGCGCCGTCGCCCCCGGCTCGTCGTGCTTTGCACCGGTAATGAGCTGGTCGCGCCGGGCCAGACGCCGGGGCCGGATCAGATTTTCGAGTCCGGTTCGTCGGCCCTCGTCGCCTTGGTTCGGGCGTGGGGCGGCAAGGCGGCCTATGTCGGCGTTCGGGGGGACGATCTCAAGGCGATCCTCAAGGCGTTGAGGGGTGTTCTGAAGGAGCATGCGCCCGACCTGATCGTCACCCTGGGCGGCGCAAGCGTCGGCGATTTCGATCTGGTGCGTCCGGCGCTCGAACAACTGGGCTTTGAAGCCGATTTCGACAGCGTTAAAGTCCGTCCCGGCAAGCCCACCGCTTTTGGCCGTCTTGGCCAAGGGGCGCAGGCGCTGATGCTGCCCGGCAATCCGGCCTCGGCTCTGGTGATGGCGCAACTGCTGCTGAAAACCTGGATCGAGGCCGCGCTCGGCATAGAGGCGGGGCCGAAATTCGTCAATGCCGTGTTGCAGGGGCCGGTCTCCGCCGCCGGTCCGCGCGAGGCCTTTCTGCGCGGTCGGCTGAGTTCGTCCTTACACGGACAATTGCAGGTCGAGGCCTTTTCGGATCAGGATTCCTCACTGGTCAGCGTCTTCGCTCAGGCCGACGCGCTGATCCGCCTGCCCGCCGACGCCCTGCCGATGAACGCCGGGTCGCGGGTGGAGATTCTGCCGCTGGAGCGGTTGTAAGGATTGACCACGAAACGAAGTTCGGCGAAGCCAAAAACACGAATGGTGCGAAATCCGCGTGTAGCGCTCTCTGTCATCCGAAACGGATTTATT
>DATMTF010000042.1:0-7249 GCA_035565015.1 Asticcacaulis sp.
TTGCCGCGCAAGGGCTTGTTGTTTAAACAGCCGTCATGCCTGACTCCGCACCCGAAGCCGCCGCCAAAGATCGTCCCTCCGCCGGCGCCGAGCTGGCCGCCCAGATCCGCCACGCGGCGGGCGGACGGGGCAAGACGCGCAATCTGAAGCCGCTGGCGCGGCTATGGCCGTATCTGATGCGGCAGAAGCGCAATCTGGCGCTCATGCTGGTGTTTCTGGTCATTTCGTCGGCGGCCAGTCTGAGCCTGACCGGCGCGGCGCGGCTTCTGGTCGATAAGGGATTCGGTTCCGGCAATGCGGCGCAGCTTGACGTCTGGTTCATGGTGATCGGCGGCGTGGCCATCGTCATGGCCTTGGCGACGGCGTTTCGTTACTTCTACATCACCCGGCTGGGCGAGCGCGTGGTGGCCGACCTGCGCGAAGACGTGTTCGCGCACATCCTCAGGCTCGATCCGGCGTTTTTCCTCGGCATCCGCACCGGCGAGGTGATTTCGCGCCTGACCAGCGACATCCAGATCATCGAGACCCTGGTGTCGTCCTCGATCTCGATCGCGTTGCGCAACCTTGTCACCTTTGTCGGCGGGCTGACGCTTCTGATGATCGTCAGCCCGAAACTGACCCTGATCGTGCTGGCCCTGTTTCCGCTGGTGCTGGTCCCGCTGATCACCTTCGGCCGCGCGGTCGGCAAATTAACACGGCGTACGCAGGACAATTTCGCCGATGCGGTCGGCTTTGCGTCGGAATCGCTCGACGCGCTGGAGACGGTGCAGGCCTTTGTGCGCGAAGCCTTTACGCGGCGCAGGTTCGATGCGGCGGTCGAGACGGCCTATGCAACCTCGCTGAAGCGCATCCGTGCGCGCGCCACCATGACGGCGCTGGTGATCTCGCTGGTGTTCGGCGGCATTGCGGTGGTGCTGTGGCTGGGCGCGCACGACGTCTTTCATCACCGCATGACGACCGGCGCTTTGATCCAGTTCGTCATGCTGTCGGTGTTCACGGCGGGGTCGGTCGCCAATCTCAATGAGACCTGGGGCGACCTGCAAAAGGCGGCGGGCGCCATGATGCGCATCGACGAGCTGCTGCAGTCCGAGCCGAACATCACCGCGCCGCCGACGCCGGCGCAACTGCCTGCGCCGCGCGGCGAGATTCGTTTCGAGCATGTGCGCTTTGCCTATCCGTCGCGGCCCGATACGGTGGTGCTGGACGATTTTTCGCTGCACGTTCAGCCCGGCGAGACGGTGGCCCTGGTCGGTCCGTCCGGCGCAGGCAAGTCGAGCGTGTTCCGGCTCCTGCTGCGCTATTACGACTTCAGCGAAGGCAGCATCGAACTGGACGGCGTCGATATCCGCGCCGCCGACCCCAAGGACGTGCGCGAGCGCCTGTCGCTGGTGGCGCAGGACGCGGCCCTGTTCTCCGGCTCGGCGGCGGACAATATCCGCTTTGGCCGCGAGACGGCGACGATGGACGAGGTGCGCGCCGCCGCCGAAAAGGCGCAGGCGCTCGGCTTTATCGAGGCGCTGCCGCAAGGTTTCGACACGGCTTTGGGCGAGCGCGCCAAGTCCTTGTCCGGCGGCCAGAAGCAGCGTTTGTCGATCGCCCGCGCCCTGGTGCGCGACGCGCCGGTGCTGCTGCTGGACGAGGCGACCTCGGCGCTCGACGCCGAGAATGAGCGGCTGGTGCAGGAAGCGCTGAGCGAGGCGATGCGCGAGCATACCACGCTCGTCATCGCCCACCGGCTGGCCACCGTGCTGAAGGCAGACCGCATCGTGGTCATGGACGCCGGGCGCGTGGTCGATATCGGCACGCATGACGAGCTGGTGGCGCGCGGCGGGCTTTATCAAAGGCTGGCCAGCCTGCAATTCGAGGTTTAACGGCTTTTCAATCGCCCCATGGTACTCCTTGTACGGAGGAACGGTCGACAGACGCCGTTTCCGCTCTCAAGGAACAGTATTTATGAAAGTTGCGTACCTGCTTATTCCCGGCCTCATGCTGATGGCGACCGCCACGCACGCCGCCGACAAGCCCTTTTTCAAACTCAGCGGCGAGGCCAGTCTGGCGACGGCGGGCATGACCAAGGGCGCCTCGGACACGGATGGCGACCCGCAAGGATTGGTCGGTCTGAAAGTCTCGCACGGGATCTGGTTCGCCGGGGCGCGCGTCAAGAACGTCAAAACCTCCGAAGGCGGCGACGACCAGCAGGAATGGTATGCGGGCGCGGCGGGCAAGGCGGGCGAATATGATCTGTCCTTGCAGGTCGTCTATAAGATCATCGACGGCGCCAGGGCCGGTACGGACGACGCCTATTATGAATGGCAGGGCGCGATCGGGCGCAGCTTCGGCAAGACCTCGGTGAAGCTGAGCGAGCAATATACCGGCGATTCCTACGGCAAGACCAAGGCGTCGTACTGGACCGAAGCTTCGGTCGCGCAGAAGATCACGCCGAAATTTTTCGTTTCGGCGGCCTATGGCCATCGCGATGTGACCCCGGCCAAGAATTACAACGCCTGGAATCTCGGCGGAACCTATGCGTTGCTGAAAAACACCAGCCTCGACCTGCGCTGGTACGACAGCGATGAACATGGCTACGGCGATAAATATAAGGGCCGTCTGGTCGCCAAAATCAGCCAGAAGTTTTAAGCGCCTCATCCCTCTCTCCGTAAACGGGGGAGAGGGGTAGAAGATCAAGGTGGTGGGAGGGGGGATTTGCCGGTCCCTGTCGGGAAGCGTCCCTGAGTGGCCTGACTTGTTTCGGTGTAATGGGCCTTGCTGACATCCGCCGCCTTCGCCATTCTGACCGGTGGCGTGGCGGCCGTCTGTGTGCCTTCGACGGGCGTTTTGATCGCCTCGCCAGCGGCGTCCCACCATTTACCGAGGTCGCGACGGCGCTCCTCGCTCCATCTGAGCGTCCCGGCCAGCGACACCTGCGCCTTGAGGGCTTCGCCCTCGTTCTGCGCGCGCTCGGCGCGAAGCTTGCGCGGATCGGGCCCTTGATGTTCGGCGCGGTCGCAACGGCTGTAGAGCCGCTCGATGACCGAGGCCACGCGCACGGCGCGCTCGACGCCCGGCAGATCTTCGGGATCGTCCATCGCGGAGATTTTCACCAGCATCCGGTCGGCGAAGGCGCGTAACATCTCGCGACGTTGTTCCGGCGTCAGGTGGGGCTGGTCTGTGCGCGCATCCGATGACATGGGGACAGGATGCGCCCGAATTTACGGAGGGGGATAAGTTTAGGCCGGGATTGGCCCTTAGCGGTCTAATTCCGAGCGCAAAAAGCAGACATATTTGTAGGGATGCTCAACGTGGCTTGCCGAACACCGGGAATGCGTTGGCCTGGTCGTAGGTTACGCAACCTTCGCTTCGACCTAGCCCGCAAACACGCCCATGGGCAGGCCGGTGTGGCCGCGCAGGGATGAGGACGGAATCTCGAACAGGGTTCCGGCCTGTTTGTCGTCGGCATCGACCGGCGGCTGGGCGGCGGTGGTGACGAACATCCGGTCGAGATTGGCGCCCGCAAAGGTCAGGCTGGTCGATTGCTTGGCGGGGACAGCGACATCGAAGTCGAGCTTGCCGTCGGGCATATAGCGGCTGACGCGGGCGCCGCCGTAGTGCGACACCCATAGCCCGCCCTGCGCGTCGGTGGTGCAGCCGTCGGGCGAGCCGACGCCGCCGGGGAATTTCACGAAGACGCGCTTATTGCTGAGCGAGCCGTCCGGCGCGAGGTCAAAAGCATAGACGATGCCGTCATAGGTCTCGTTATGATAAAGCGTCTTGCCGTCCGCCGAGAAGGCCGGGCCGTTGGTGCAGATATAGCCCGTGTCCATCGTGTGGACGCTGAGGTCCGGGTCGATGCGGTAAAGATTGGCGATGCGGTCCTTGAAAGCCAGGTCCATGGTCCCGGTCCACAGACGGCCCATGGGATCGACCTTGGCGTCATTGAGGCGGACGGCTGCGTTGTCTTTTTCGATGCTGAACAGGGGGGTCAGTTTGAACTCCGGGTCGAAGCTGACCGCGCAGACCGTGCGCAGGATGGCGCACAGGAAGCCGCCTGACTTGCGCTCGACGATCCACGGCACGATGTCCGGCGTGTCCCAGCTCTGCTGGCTGTTGTCCTTGAAGTTGAGGCGGTGGATCTTCTTGCCGCGGATATCGACCCAGTAGAGGGCGTTATCGCGCGCCGACCAGATCGGGCCTTCGCCGAGGATCATGCCCGGCGGGGTGACGGCGCGCGGGGTTTCGTCGGCGCGGGAAAGCGGGGGAAGTGCGGCGGCGGCGCTGGCGGCCATGCCGGTGAGCAAGGTGGCGCGGCGGGTGATGTGACGCATGAATGGGTGTCCTCTCAGATTATCTTTATGCGCAGCATAAAGCGCGCAGAGAGGTGGGGCGTCAAGCCGACGATAGCGGTAGCGTGTCGCAACTCAGAACATCTGTGTCATCTGTGGATACCCTTACTGCCGTCGTCTCTGCGGGCGATAAAGGTCGTTTTTTAATCCACAGATCAGCACAGATGTTCAGGGTCGTCGCACGCTACCGCTATCGACGGTGGGGGGCATAAGGTTTGCCGCTGCGCGGGGGAGAATTTACGCCTCCACGCTGAGGTCGGCGCGCAGGCGTTGGGCTGCCGCCACCATGCGCTCCAGCGCCGGGCGGGTTTCGTCCCAGCCGCGCGTCTTCAGGCCGCAGTCGGGATTGACCCAGAGCTGCTGCGGTTTGAGGCGCTTCAGGGCGGCGCGCAGCAGGTCGGCCATTTCGGCCTCTGACGGCACGCGCGGGCTGTGGATGTCATAGACGCCCGGCCCGATCTGGTTCGGATAGTTAAAGTCGGCAAAGGCCTCCAGCAGCGCCATCTGCGAGCGCGACGTCTCTATGGAGATCACGTCGGCGTCCATCTGCGCGATGGCGTCGATGATGGCGTTGAAATCCGAATAGCACATATGGCTGTGGATTTGCGTCTCGTCCGCTGCGCCCGCCGAGGCGAGACGGAAACAGGCGACGGCCCAGTCGAGATAGGCGGCGGCCTCGGATGCGTCGAGCGGCATGCCTTCGCGGAAGGCGGCCTCGTCGATCTGGATGATGGTGACGCCCGCCGCTTCGAGGTCCAGCACCTCGTCGCGCAGGGCCAGGGCGACCTGGCGACAGACGGTTTCGCGGGGCAGATCGTCGCGCACGAACGCCCATTGCAGCAGGGTCACCGGGCCGGTCAGCATGCCCTTGACGGGTTTATCGGTTAGGGACTGCGCATAGGCGGCCCACGCCACCGTCATCGGCTTCGGGCGTGAGACGTCGCCATAAAGGATCGGCGGGCGGACATAGCGCGAGCCGTAGGATTGCACCCAGCCGGCTTGCGTAAAGGCGTAGCCGTCCATCTGCTCGCCGAAATACTGCACCATGTCGTTGCGCTCGAACTCGCCGTGGACCAGCACGTCGAGGCCGATCTCTTCCTGCCAGCGGATGGCGCGTTCGGTCTCGGCCTTGAGGAAGGCGTCATAGGCCGCGTCGCTGAGTTCGCCGCGATTGTGTTTCAGACGCGCCTGACGCACCTCGGCGGTCTGCGGGAAGGAGCCGATGGTGGTGGTCGGCAGCAGCGGCAGGTTCAGGCGGCGCGCCTGTTTACGGCTGCGCTCGGTGAACGGGCTTTGCCGGTCGTACATGGCCGGGGTGACGGCGGCGAGGCGCGCGGCGACCGCCGGATTATGGATGCGCTTTGACGCCTTGCGCGCCGCCAAGGCTTCGGCATTGGCCTTGAGATCGGCGGCGACAGCGTCGCGGCCTTCGCTGAGGGCGCGTTTGAGAAGCTGGAGTTCGTCAAGCTTCTGCGCGGCGAAGGCCAGCCAGGAGGTGAGTTCGGCGTCGAGCTGCGTCTCGGCGTTAAGGTCGATGGGGACGTGCAGCAGCGAGCAGGATGGGGCGAGGATGACCTGATCGAGCTGCGCTGCGACCGGTTCGAGCCGGTCGAGCAGGGCGTTCAGGTCGGTCTTCCAGATATTGCGCCCGTCGATGACACCGAGCGACAGAAGCTTGTCTTTGGCCAGTTCCGGCAGGCGCGGCAGAAGGTCGGGACGGCTGACCGTATCGACATGCAGGCCTGCGACGGGCAGGTCGAAGGCGAGGCGCAGGTTCGCGAGGCGCGTATCGAAATAGCTGGTCAGCATCACCTTTATGTCGGCGTCGCGGGCGAAACTCTTATAGGCCGTGTCCAGCGCCCAGCGTTTCTGGCCGTCCAGTTCCTGCGCCAGAACAGGCTCGTCGATCTGCACCCAGTCGGCGCCCGCCGCCGCCAGCGTCTTTAACACCTGCATATAGACGGGCAGAAGTTTCGACAGCAGGCTTAAAGCGTCAAAATGGCTGTCTGTGCGGGCCAGCGACAGGAAGGTGACCGGCCCGACCAGAACCGGGCGGGTATGGACGCCCTGCGCCTTCGCCTCCATGAACTCGGCCAGAGGCTTGTTGGTCGTCAGGGCGAAGTCCGTATCCGGCGCCAGTTCCGGCAGCAGGACGTGGTAATTGGTGTTGAACCATTTGGTCATGTCGAGCGCGGTCGTGTCACCATGGTCATGGCCGCAGGCGGAACGCCCGGCCTGACCTCTTGCCTGTCCTCTGGCCATGCGGAAATAGGTCGCAAGGTCCGCCGTCTCGCCAAAGCGCTTTGGTATAGCGCCCACCATGAAGGCCGTGTCGAGCAGGTGGTCGTAGAGCGAAAAATCGTTCGACGGGACGATGTCGAGCCCGCTTTGCGCCTGCCGTTTCCAGTTGCGCGCGCGGATGCCGGCGGCGGTCGTCAGCAGCTCGGCCTCGGATGTCTTGCCGGACCAGTGGGATTCAAGCGCGAATTTCAGTTCGCGCTTTTCACCAATGCGTGGGAAGCCCAGATTGGCGGTTTGGATATGTGTCATCTTGACCCCATTGAGAATGGGGGCGGGGAAGCGAATGCCAATGTGCATCCTTCGGGTAGTCCCGCCCGTGGATTATCGTCAAACCCAAGGCAGGTCTCCTGGCTTGCGCCTCAATGCGCTGCCACGTCTTCCCGGTTGCCCAGTGACATATGCGGCAGCGCTCCGCGCTTACAGTTGCGGGAACAGCTCCGGCCTTAAACCGGATTCCCTCTTAGCCGACGCGCATGTCGCCATGGCGCCGGAACCCTCGGTCGCGGGCAGATTAGCAGAGCGCCGGCAAGAGTCAATAAAGATATAAAGATATGTTTATATGATTATGTTTACGTCCTAAGCGCCGTTTCCGCGCCCCCTTGCCTTTG
>DATMTF010000043.1:0-2779 GCA_035565015.1 Asticcacaulis sp.
GACCAATGAAAAGGCGCGCAGGCTAAGCTGCGATCTGAGATTCCTCGCGCCCGGCCAATGGCGGGCGGAAATTTTCCGCGACGGCGCGTCGGCATCGCCCGCCTGGACGACAAAGGTGGTCATGGAGGATCGAGTCGTGGACAATAAAACTGTGCTGACGCTGGATCTGAACGCGGCGGGCGGGCAGGCCGTTCTGCTGACGCCGGTGGAGACGGCGTGATGCGCGCGCGGTTCATTTCCGGTTTCGCCGCCCTGACGTCGGTTTTGGCTTTGGCAGCTCATGCCGGAACGCCGTCCGCGGGCGTCTGGGTTCCCGATCTGGGCGACGGGCGTTACGCCAATCCGGTGCTGATGGGCGACTATTCCGATCCCGACGCGATCCGGGTGGGCGACAGCTTCTATCTCGTCTCATCCTCCTTCGCCAACGCGCCGGGCCTGCCGATCCTGCAATCGAAGGATCTGGTCAACTGGACGATCATCGGCCATGCGCTGAGCGCGAACCTGCCCTACGACCATTTCCGCTCGCCGCGACGGGGCGGCGGCGTCTGGGCGCCCGCGATCCGCTTTCATGACGGGCGCTTCTATATCTATTATCCCGATCCCGATCTCGGCGTCTTCATGATCTCGGCGCGCGATCCGAAGGGCCCGTGGACGGCGCCCGTGCGGGTGGACGACACGAAGGGCGCCATCGATCCGTGTCCGTTCTGGGATGATGACGGACGGGGCTGGCTGGTCCACGCCTTCGCCGCCTCGCGCGCGGGCAAGAGCAATCTCGTCGTTCTGAAGCGGCTGAGTGCGGACGGAACCCGCACTGTCGGCGAAGGCAGGGTCATCATCGACGGCGCGAAGCTGCCGCATGTCGAGACCTCCATCGGCGATGCGCCGTGGTTCACCATCGAAGGCCCCAAGCTCTATAAGCGCAAGGGGTGGTACTACATCTTCGCTCCGGCGGGCAGCGTCAAGGGCGGCTGGCAGGGCGTGTTCCGTTCGCGCAGCATCGACGGTCCCTATGAGGCGCGCAACGTGCTGGATCAGGGCGATACGCCGGTCAACGGGCCGCATCAGGGCGCCTGGGTGCAGACGCCGGGCGGACAGGACTGGTTCCTGCATTTTCAGGATACGGATTCCTATGGCCGCCGCGTCTGGCTGGAGCCGATGATCTGGAAAGACGGCTGGCCGCTGATCGGGCGGCCCGTTCTGGGCAGAACCTATGGCGAGCCGGTGCTGACGCACCAAAAGCCCGATCTGCCATCGCAGCCTGTCAACGTTCCGGCGTCTGACGACGATTTCCGGCGCGGCTACAATCTGGCCTGGCAGTGGAACAGCAATCCGGGCGCGGACTGGGTGGATACGCGTGCGCCGGGGGTACTGCGGCTGACGTCGATTTCGTCGTCAGCCAATCTGTGGGAGGCGGGCAATGTGCTGACGCAGAAGTTGCCGAACGCCAGCTTTACCGCGCAGGTGAAGCTGGAGCTGCATCCGCACTGGGCGGGCGAGCGCGCCGGGCTGGTTCTGTTCGGCAAGTCCTATGGCTTTATCGGGCTGGAGAACCGGCAGGACGGCGTTGCGCTCGAACAGGTCACGCGCGTCGACGCCGACCGCGGCGCGCCGGAAAAGGTCGTGACGGCGCAGGTCATGGTCACGGGGCCGGTCTGGCTGCGCGTCCATGTCGAGCCGTTCACACACACGGTCCCGCCGCCGGATTTCAGCCCGTACTTCCCGGCCATGCTGCGCGCTCAGGATGCGAAGGTCAGCTTCAGCTACAGCCTGGACGGCGCGACGTTCACGCCGCTGGGCGACGGTTTCGTCAGCCAGCCGGGCATGTGGGTCGGCGCGCAGGTCGGCCTGTTCGCACAGGCGCCTTCGGGTACGCCCGCCTTCGTCTCGACGCGCATCGGCTACGCCGGATTCGATGATTTCCGCATCTTACCGTGAGGGAGCGCGTGATCCTTTTATTCTCCGGGCCTTTCTTCACCGGGTCAGCAGGAGGGAGCGCTCGACCGGGGTTGCGCTTTGGATCTGGCCCGCCACGCCGTATTGCCAGGCGATCACAGTCACCCGTATCGGCAGCCGGGCGCGCATCGGGATCGGGGTGAAGCGCAGGGTGTCGCCGTCGATTTCGGCGGGGCCATCCTGCACGTAGAAGCGCACCGGCAGGCCGGACGTGGCCGTCGCGCTGAGTTTCAGCGCGCCGCCGGAGCGCGACAGGCTCACGCGCGCGGGCGCCTCGAAGCGGATGCTCTGGGCTGCGCCCCTGGTGTTGAACAGCGGCACGCGCAGCAGGGCTTGCTGGACGGCGCTTTTGTAACGCGCATCGCCGTCTTGCGTCGCCACGAACCAGACGTCGCCGCCGCGCCGGGCGTTGTTGAAGCCGACGCGGTTGAAATCGACGCGCCACGTATCGGGGCCGGTGCGGACGACCGGGCCGGTTTCGCGTGCGATCTCGATCGGGCCGTCGGCGTGGCCGAGCGGAGCGCCGACTGGCAGTCGCGTCCAGCGTGAGAGATTGACGTTGCCGCCCGGCACGGCGTCGAGCATTGTGGCGTCGAGCCGGAAGCTGACGCCGTCGGCTTGCGGCGTGAACGCCAGCTCGACCTGCGCATGGTTGTCGGATTGTGGAACGACGCGGCCATCCTGAACGAAGCCGATCAGTTGCGGCGCCTTGCCGCGCGTTTCGGCGTAATGCGCCTCGGCCAGACGCGCCATCGCGGCGTCGAAATACCAGAAGGAATCTTCGCGCGGGCCTTTGTAGCCGGCGTCGGGCGCGGCGGGCGCCGCC
>DATMTF010000044.1:0-4577 GCA_035565015.1 Asticcacaulis sp.
GGCCAACAGGGCCGGAACCATGCTGTCGCGATCGGGCGGTAAATGAATCACCGCCATGACCGGCGCCGGAAAATCGCCCGGCAATGGCGTCAGCACCGCCGACAAAGCGCCCAGACCGCCCGCCGAGGCCCCGATCGCCACCGCTTTTCCGATCTGTCCCATCAGTCGCGCTCCCGCTTCTGATAGATGCGCTCCTCGCGCGCGAAATCGACAAAGGCGTCGGCCTCGGACGAAAAGCGCAGCGTCTCCTTGGAGCCAAGACCCAGAAAGCCTTTATGGGCCAGCGAATCCCTGAACAAGCTGATGGCGCGGTCCTGCAAGGCGCGGTCGAAATAGATCAGCACATTGCGGCACGACGCCATATGCGTCTCGGCGAACACCGCGTCGGTCGCCAGGCTGTGATCGGAAAACACCACGTTTTTGCGCAAGGACTTGTCGAACGAGGCGGCGCCGTAGGCGGCGGTGTAATAGTCGGACAGGGACGACCTGCCGCCCGACAGCCGGTGGTTCTCGGTGAACTGACGGATGCGGTCGAGGCTGTACACTCCCGCCTCGGCGCGCGCCAGCGCCTCGGCGTTGATGTCGGTGGCGTAGAACAGGGTGCGGCTCTCCAGCCCTTCCTCGCGAAACAGGATAGCGAAGGAATAAAGCTCCTCGCCGCTCGAACAGCCCGCGATCCACACCTTGAGCGACGGCCAGGTCTTCAGGTGCGGCACGACCTTTTCGCGGATGGCGCGGAAATAGGCCGGGTCGCGGAACATTTCCGACACCTGCACGGTCAGAAAGGGCAGCAACTGGCCCATCATGGCGTCGTCGTGCAGGATCAGATTCTGCAATTGCGAAAAGGTCTGGAGCCGGAAATGCTGGCGCGCCTGGTTCATGCGGCGCTTGACCGAGGCCATGGCGTAGCCGCGGAAATCGTAATGATATTTCTGATACACCGCCTCCAGTAGCAGGCGCAGCTCTATATCCTCGGTGCGCGGCGCGTCCGGTTCGCCGGAAACAGGCGCGCTCAGCGGGGCATCCATACGCGCACCAGCGAAATCAGCTTCTCGACATCGAGCGGCTTGGCCATATAGTCATTGGCGCCGGCCTCAAGGCAGCGCTCCTGATCGTCCTTCATCGCCTTGGCGGTCAGCATGATGACCGGCAGCCTGGCCCACTCCTTGCGTTTGCGGATTTCGCGCGTCGCGGTCAGCCCGTCCATTTCCGGCATCATCACGTCCATCAGCACCAGATCGACGCTGTCCGGCCCGCGCTCGCCCTTTTTCAGCCCGCCATTGCTGCGGTTCAGCACATCGAGCGCCTCCTTGCCATTGCGCGCGATCTCGATCACCGCGCCCAGCGGCTCGAAGATGTTGGTGACGGCGTAGACATTGCGCACGTCGTCCTCGACGATCAGGATGCGGCGGCCCTCCAGCATCGAATCGCGGTTGCGCGCCTTTTTCAGCAGGCTCTGCTGCTCGCTCGACAGCTCCGACACCACCTGATGCAGGAACAGGGTGACCTCGTCGAGCAGGCGCTCCGGCGACTTGGCGCCCTTGATGATGATCGAGCTGGAATAGCGGCGCAGCCGCTGCTCGTCGTCGGCGCTCAAGTCGCGCCCGGTATAGACGATGACCGGCGGGAAGGAATAGGCGTCCTCCTGACTTAAGGTCTCCAGCAGCGAATAGCCGGTGGCGTCGGGCAGGTTCAGGTCCAGCACCATGCAGTCGAAGGTCTGGGTCTTCAAAAGCTCCAGACAGCCCGCCGCCGTGCCGACCGCCACGGTCTCGACGTCGCCGGTCTTGAGCAGGCGCGCCACGCTCTCGCGCTGCACGTCGTCGTCCTCGACGATCAGGATGCGCCCGACCGAACGCGACAGCCGCGTCTCAAGCTGGCGGAAGGCGCCGATCAGCTCCTCGCGCTTGACAGGTTTGAGCATATAGCCCGCCGCGCCCAGCGACAGGGCGGTGTGCTGATAATCGGAACCGGAGACGACATGCACCGGAATATGGCGCGTCCTGACGTCGCGCTTGAGGCGGTCCAGCACCGACAGGCCGGAATGGTCGGGCAGGCCGATGTCGAGCAGCACGGCGTCGGGCTGATAGGGCTCGATGGCGTCGAGCGCGGCCTCGGCGGTGGCGGCGACCACGCATTGAAAGCCCTGCTCGCGCGACAGATCGTAGAGGATGCGCGCAAAGGTCTCGTCATCCTCGACGATCAGCAGCGTGCGCCGGTCGGGCGACAGCGCGTCGCGGTCGTCATGAAAACGCGGCCCCGGCAGGCTCCGGGCCGCCTTGGTTTTCGTCTTCGGCGCAGCGGCTTCGACCAGGCCTTCCGGCTCCGGCGAGGCGACCGGCAGGACTTCCGGCGGCGCCACCGCGCCCGGATCGTAGATGAGCGGGATTTCGATGGCGAAGGTCGAGCCCTGACCCGGCGTCGACTCCAGCGTGATGCGTCCGCCCAGCAGCCGCGCCAGCTCACGCGAGATCGACAGGCCCAGCCCTGTGCCGCCATAGCGGCGGTTGATCGTGCCGTCAGCCTGCCGGAAGGCTTCGAAAATCGCCTGCTGATGCTCTTTGGAAATGCCGATGCCGGTGTCGGTCACCGCCAGCCGCAACCGGTCCTCACCGAGCGGCGACAGGGCCAGACGCACCTCGCCCTTGCCGGTGAACTTAATCGCGTTGGAGACGAGGTTCTTCAGCACCTGCTCCAGCCGCAGCCGGTCGGTGTCGATCTGACCGGGCGGATCGCCTTCGATCCCGGTCCGGAAGGCCAGCCCCTTTTGCCGCGCCATCGGCTCGAAGGTGCGCTCCATGTCGCGCAGCAGGCGTTGCAGCGACACGGCTTCGGCGCGGATATCCATCTGACCCGCCTCGATCTTGGACAGGTCGAGAATGTCGTTGATCAGGGTCAGCAGGTCGTTGCCGGACGACTGGATCGTCCGGGCGAACTTGACCTGCTCCTCGGTCAGATTGCCCTCCGGATTGTCGCTCAGCAGCTTGGCCAGGATCAGCGACGAATTGAGCGGGGTGCGCAGCTCATGGCTCATATTGGCCAGGAAGTCGGACTTGTAGCGGCTGGCCTGCTCCAGCTCGCGCGCCTTGGCCTCAAGGTCCGACTTGGCGCGATTGAGATCGTCCTTCTGGTTTTCGAGAATCGCCGCCTGCTCCTCCAACTGGGCGTTGGTCTGCTCCAGCTCGGCCTGCTGCTGCTCAAGCCGCGCATGCGATTCCTTCAGCGCCCGGCTCTGCTCCTCCAGTTCCTCATTATTGACGCGCAACTCCTCGGACTGGCTTTGCAACTCCTCGGACTGGCGCTGCGTCTCCTCCAAAAGCTGTTGCAGATGCGTGCGGTAATTGGCCGACTGCACCGCCACCCCGATCAGGCCGGACAGGCGCGCCATCAGTTCAAGCGTCTGCGGCGGAACCGGCTTCAAAAAGCCCAGTTCGATCACCGCCTCGACGCGGCCCTCATGCGCGGCGGGGGCGATCACCACATGTCGCGGCCGCCATTGCCCCAGCGCCGCCCCGACCGACAGGTGGCTTTCCGGCAGATCGTTGAGCGCCACAGCGCGCGCCGACTGCGCCGCTTCGCCCAGCAGGCCGTCGCCGATGCGAAACTGCGTCGGCGCGTCGTTCTTTTCCGGCAGGCCGTAAGTAGCGACGCGGCGGTAAAGCCCCTCGCTCAGGACGTAGAAAACGCCCGCTTCGGCGCCGAGATAGGCGCTGAGAAAATCGAGCAGGCTGTCGCCAAGCTGGCTCAGCCTCTGCTCGCCGACGCTGGCCGCCGACAGCCCGACCTGCCCGGCCTGCAACCAGGCCTCGCGCCGCCGCGTCGCGGAGGCGCGCGAAATGATCAGGGTGATCAGCCCGGCCAGCAAAACGCCGATAATCGCGGTCACCGTGACGCTGATCACCGCCGTCGTGAAGGCGTGATCCATCTCGGTGACGCGGCGCTCGCGCTCCTGTTCCGCGTCGCCCTGCATCTGAGCGATCTGGCTGCGGATGGCGTCCATATCGGTCTTGCCGCGATCGCTGCCGACCATGTCGAGCGCGGCGTCGAAACCCCTTTCGCGCCGCGCGCGGATGCTTTCGGCCAGTTCGTTCAGCTTGGCGGCGATGTGCGACTTCAGCGGCGCCATGCGGCGCTGGAACTCCGGCTGGCCTTGCGTTTCCTGCTCGACCTTGAGCACCTGCTCCTCGATCGTGGTCAGGGCGTTGTCATAGGGCTGCAGATAGGCGGCCTGTCCGGTCAGCACGTAGCCGCGCTGGCCGGTCTCAGCGTCCTTCATGGTCGAGAGAATCTGGTTGAGGCCCAGAATGACCTCGTGCGTCTGCGCGATGCTGTCGGCGTCGCCGTTCAGGGTGCGGATATTGAGCCAGGAGACGACGCCGCTCAGGACGAAAAACACCGCCACCAGCGACAGGCCGAGCGATACGCCGATATCCATGCGCATCTGCCGTCGGACCTGCGGCGCGCTTGTCGTCATGCTCATTCTCAGCCATTCCCCTGCGCCGCCCGTCCCCAGAGGAACAGCGTGAAAACCCGGACCCTAGGCGGGCCACGGCAAGCATCCAATAAGAAGGCGGAAA
>DATMTF010000045.1:0-5211 GCA_035565015.1 Asticcacaulis sp.
GAACTCGGCGTCGGAGCGATAGGTGGTCATGGCCAGTTGCCGCGCCAGTGAAATCCCCTCGGCGGGCTTGCCGTTCTCGGCCCCGAACTGCAAGAGCCGCCTTTGCAGCCCGCGAAACGCCGTCGCCATCGGATGCGCGCGATGCGCCGCCGAAATGACGCAAAGGCGCTCCACCGCGTCGGGATAAAGCTCGGCGAAGGCCAGGCCGATCATCGCCCCGTAGGAGGCGCCGATAAAGCTGTAAATCCGCGCAACCCCGATCTGATCCAGCAGCAATTTCACCAGCCGCGCCTGATCGTGGGTCGAGATGGTGTAGACGCGCGAGGCGGGCAGGCGCGGCGCGAATTCGATGGACAGGACGCGGAAGCGGTTGAGGTCCAGCGCCTCGCCGGGACCGGCCACGCCTTCCCACCATCCGGGCGCCGTCTCGGTCGAATCCTCCTTGGCGAACAGCACGCGCCCGGCGGAAATGCCGCCCGCCGCCACCACCACCGGCCCGTCCTTCGGCCCGTAGAGTCGCGCCACAACGTCCTTCTGCTCCAGCCTCTGCCCGCTTTGCAGGCGGAAATCGGCGGGAAGGACGGCGGTGATATCGGTCCCGATAAGGTCGGGCGCATTGGGCGTGATGGCGTTCATGTGTGCGGTCTCAATCCATATGACATCGACACCAGTCGAGAGACCGACGGACGATTGCTCGCCCGGACTTCGCGTCTCTCATCTTTCGGGGAAATGAGCCCCGTAGGAGTTGGCACCATACTGCGTCGCAGCGGTTGCCCCAGCGTCGTCGGGCCTGTCCCTCGGCTGGTCTCGATGAGTATTCCGCTTATGCGCGCAATTTCGCATATGCGTCAAGAGGCCCCCAAAACCGCGCTCCCCGTCTTGCCGGGCCGGGCGTTGTCGATTAAGGAGAAACGGACGTTTGCAAGTAGAGGTTTGCGCCGCCATGAGCGATGCCCTGATTCCGCCCCCCGAAGTCATCCCCCCCGAAGTCATCTATGTCGAGACGCACAAGGTCGCCTGCAATGGCGGCGGCGGCGCGCTGGGCCACCCGCTGACCTATTACGAGCTGGGCGAGGACGGCGTGGTCGAATGCGGCTATTGCGACCGCAAATTCGTCCATAAGGATCATGCGCACGAATACGTCGATCCCTCGCCGCGTCCCGAAGGCGACCACTAAGGCCCCGCCGGATGCGTTTTCTGCACGCCATGATCCGCGTCAATGACCTGGACGCGGCCCTGCGTTTCTTCTGCGAGGGCCTGGGTCTGCGTCAGGTCCGCCGCCACGACAGCGAACAGGGCCGCTACAGCCTGATCTTCCTGTCGGCGGACGAGGACGCGCATCTTGGCGCTCACGACGGCCTGCGCGGTCAGGCCGAGGTCGAGCTGACATACAACTGGCCGGACGAGAACGGGGTGGTCGAGACTTACGCGGGCGGACGCAATTTCGGCCATCTGGCCTATGAGGTCGACGACATCTACGCCCTGTGCCGCCATCTGGCCGGTATGGGCGTAAGCATCAACCGCCCGCCGCGCGACGGTCAGATGGCCTTCGTGCGCTCGCCCGACGGCATATCGGTCGAGCTGCTGCAAAAAGGCCCCGCGCTCGCGCCCGCCGAGCCGTGGGCGTCGATGATCAATACCGGAAGCTGGTGACGGTGCGGCCGTCGGAGGAAAGACTCATGCAAAGGCCGGAGACCCCGATCAAATTCTACGCCATGCGCCTGTCGGGCAACGCCCACCGCGTCGAGCTGCTCCTGCGCGCGCTCGACCTTTCGTTTGAGCGCATCGAGGTCAATCTGGCCGCCAAAGAGCAGAAGACGCCGGAATTTCTGGCCCTCAATCCGTTCGGTCAGGTGCCGGTGATCGACGATAATGGCGTGGTGGTCTGGGACTCCATCGCCATCATGACCTATCTGGCTCTGACCTATGACGACGGCAAGCTTTTGCCGCGCGATCCGGCAGACTTCGCGCATGTGATGGCGTGGCTGGGCAAGACCTCCGGCCCGATCGCCTTCGGTCTGGCGGCGGCGCGGCGCATCAACATCTTCAAGGCGCCGCAGGATATCGACGCCGCGCATCAGATCGCCCACGACTTCCTGCATGTCATGGACGAAATCCTGCGCGGCTCGGTCTGGCTGGTCGCCGACCGTCTGACCCTGGCCGATCTCGCCTGCTATTCTTACGTCGCCCACGCCCCCGAAGGCGGGGTCGACCTCACCCCCTTTGAGCACGTCCGCGAATGGCTGGCCCGCATCGAAGCGCAAGCCTTCTTCACGGCGATGGACCGGACAAGGGCGGGGTTGTGGGCGTGACCGGGCAGGCTGATCTTAACACCCGGAGCATGGCTTAACGGCAAAAGGGGAAGCCGACATGCCCCCCCTTGCGATCATCCGGAACGGCGACGCTCGCTTACTGACAGGCGAGGCATTCCTCGTAATCGGTCTTGGGCGTGTCCATCTTTTCGACGGATTCGCGCGCTTCGGAGCCGGCGTGGGCGGCGCGCTGCACCGATTTGGAGCGCAGATAATAGAGCGATTTCAGCCCCTGCTCCCACGCCGTCCAGTGCAGCATGTGCAGATCCCACTTATCGACATCGCCGGGCAGGAAGATGTTGAGCGACTGCGACTGGCAGATTTCCGGCGTGCGGTCGGCGGCCAGTTCGACCACCCAGCGCTGGTCGATCTCGAAGGCGGTCTTGAACACCGACTTTTCGTCCTCATTGAGGAAGTCGAGATGCTGCACCGAACCTTCGTGCTGCACGATGGAGTCCCAGACCTCGGACGTGTCCTGGCCCTTGGCCTGCAACAGCTCGACCAGATAGGGGTTCTTGACCGCGAACGAGCCGGACAGGGTCTTGTGGGTGTAGATATTGGCCGGGATCGGCTCGATGCCCGCCGAGGTTCCGCCGCAGATGATCGAGATCGAGGCGGTCGGGGCGATGGCCAGCTTGTGCGAGAAGCGCTCCATCACGCCGCGGTCGGCGGCGTCGGGACAGGCGCCGCGCTCCTCGGCCAGCTTGACCGAAGCCTTGTCGGCCTCGCGGCGCAGATGCTTGAACAGGCGCATGTTCCACGACTTGGCCATGGCCGATTCAAACGCGACGCCCTGCGATTGCAGGAAGGAGTGGAAGCCCATCAGGCCAAGGCCCACCGAGCGTTCGCGCATCGCCGAATAGATGGCCGAATCCATGGAATTGGGCGCCTGCTGGATGAAGTCCTCCAGCACATTGTCGAGGAAGCGCATCACGTCCTCGATAAAGCCCGGCGCGTCGCGCCATTCGAGGAAGGTTTCGGCATTGACCGAAGACAGGCAGCAGACGGCGGTGCGGTCGCGGCCCAGATGATCGACGCCGGTGTGCAGCATGATTTCCGAACACAGGTTCGACTGACGCACCTTCAGGCCCAGTTCGCGCTGGTGCTGCGGCATGGCGCGGTTCACCGTATCGGAGAAGATCAGGTACGGCTCGCCGGTTTGCAGGCGGATTTCCAGAATCTTCTGCCACAGCGAGCGCGCGTCGACATAGCGCAGCACCTCGTCGTTCTTGGGCGAACGCAGGGCGAAGGGCGTCCCATCGCGCACGGCCTCCATGAATTCGTCGGTGATGCCGATGCCGTGGTGCAGGTTCAGCGATTTGCGGTTGAAATCGCCCGACGGCTTGCGGATTTCGAGGAACTCCTCGATCTCCGGGTGGAAGATGTCGATATAGACGGCGGCGGAGCCACGGCGCAGCGAGCCCTGCGAAATCGCCAGGGTCAGCGAATCCATCACGCGGATGAACGGGATGATGCCGGAGGTCTGGCCCGCGCCCTTGACCTTTTCACCGATCGAGCGCACGCCGCCCCAATAGGTGCCGATGCCGCCGCCGTTCGAGGCCAGGGCGACATTTTCATTCCAGGTCGAGACGATGCCTTCGAGATTGTCCGGCACCGCGTTCAGGAAGCACGAAATCGGCAGGCCGCGCGCCGCGCCGCCATTGGACAGCACCGGCGTGGCCGGCATGAACCACAGGCGCGAAATATAGTCATAGATGCGCTGGGCGTGATCTGCGTCGTCGGCGAAGGTGGTCGCCACGCGGGCGAACATGTCCTGATAGGTCTCGCCCGGCATCAGATAGCGGTCGTCGAGCGTCGTCTTGCCGAATTCGGTCAGCAGCGCGTCGCGCGACGGATCGGTGACCACCGAGCGATGCAGCTTCAGCTCAGGCCGCGCCTTGGGACGGACAGCCATATTCGCCTTCTGGGCGACAGGAGCAACACGATTGGCCGCTTCACTCAAAGACATCGTACATTCACCCTGATACTGGAGCCTTGCGCTTCGCCGCGCCCGCTCGGAGGAGACTGTTAACAACTATATCTAGTGTCTGCAGCGCCCCGTCCGCCGATATATGGGGACATAAGGGCCGCTCATCGTCAATGGGGGGAAGCCCGTCGTGGTGAAGATTTTTCGTAAATGAAAGCTTAATTTTCGCTTTTCGCCAAGCGGCTCAAGGGGTTGCGAAAGCGCGACACTTTTTCGCCCCAATCACGATTTCTGTGAAAGAATCGTGTCGGGGGTTTCGCTCAAATAGCGGTCAAGTTTGTTATGACGGTCCACCAGCACGACACTGGGGATAATCGGCTTGTCCGTCAGCTCGAAGCCCATGATGATGATCTGCTCCGATTCCGCGATCAGGTGCGCGGCGGCGCCGTTCATGGCGATCTTGCCCGAACCGCGTTCGCCGGTGATCACATAGGTCTCCAGCCGCGCGCCCGACGTGTTGGACACCACCAGCACGCGCTCGCCTTCCCACAATCCGACCGCGTCCATCAGGTCTTCGTCGATGGTGATCGAACCGATATAGGCCAGGTTCGCCTCGGTGACATAGGCGTTGTGAATCTTGGAACGCAGCAACTGACGCATGGGTAGCCTTAAGATTTGAACCACGGAAAGCACGGAAAACACGGAAAAGCACAGGGTTGTCAATGGCGCGGTTCATATCAGACGGCGTTACGACGCGCCTTGCGCGTCAAGGCTCATCTGTCAGCCCGCTATATCCATGAAGCCATGGATTTCCGTGCTTTCCATGGTCTAACCTCTCTTGTTACGCATGTGGGGCGCAGCAACTGACGCATGGGGGGCCTTAAGATTTGAACCACGGAAAGCACGGAAAACACGGAAAAGCATAGGGTTGGCAATGGCGCGGTTCATATCGGATGGCGCCGCGGCGCGCCT